>JAEELK010000044.1 GCA_016282655.1 Bacillota bacterium
GCGGCGTCGAAGTTGTTGCGCACCCAGCGCGCTTCGGGGCCGAAGATGAGGGTGAGGGAGCCGTCCTGATCGTTGAGGCAGTACTCCTGATCCTCCGTGAGGCCCGGAAAGCTGCCGACCACGCGGAACCAGATCTCCCCGCCTCCCATATAATAATACTCTTCGTTGTCGTAGCAGTCGGCGGTCAGCGCCTCCTCCACGGCGGCGTTGAGCCAGGCGAGCGCGTCCACATCATCCGCCAGCAGATCCGTGATGCAGATCTCCTTGCCGCTGTTCAGGTCGATGTTGCAGGCGTCGTTGCGGGTCATGTACAGAGAGTACTCCCCTTCCTCGTCCCAATAGGCCGCGCTGCTGTAGCTGAGGACGGAGAGCATGTTGCCGAAGCTCGCCGTCACGTAGGAATAGGTGTCGATGGAGTCCGGCTGGCGGCCCTCCCAGCGCTGCATGGCCTGACGGATCCCGCGGTAGGGCGGGAGCTCGGACCAGTCGGAGAGCTCCTCCGCCTGCTCCTTCAGTTTCTGGTTGATGGTCTTTTCCAGATCCTTGTCCTTGAGGCCGCTGATCTGCACGTAGGAAAAGCTGATGGTATTTTCGCCGTCGCGCGTCTCGCTCTGCACCGTTCTCGTGCTGAGGTTGTTGTTCTGCACCACATAGCTCTGCCCGGAGAGCGGGACCGGTTTGCCGACGGCCCATTTCTCCGCTCTCGCGGCAGCCGCGGCAGCCGCGGCGTCCGCTTCCACGGCGCTGCCGCTCGTCTGCGCCTCCGCGTCCTGGCCCGCGTCTCCCTGCTGCGCCGCGCCCGGCATGCCGCTGCAGGCGCTGAGGCTGAAGACAAGGCAAAGGCAGAGCAGCGCTGCGATCATCTTCTGTTTCATGGCTGTGGCGATCCTTTCTCCCGCGTCCCGCGCGGGAAAACGGCTGCGTTTAACGGATGGGGACGTAATTCAGAGCTTCCGCGAGGACCTGTCCCTCCTCGGAGCGGCACCAGTCCGCGATGCGTCTGCAGACGCTGTCCTCCGGCTCTGCCGCGTTCATGACCAGGCAGTACTGCGTGACCATGGGATACTCGCCGCTGATGATGTGCGCGGCGTCCGGCGCGACGCCGTTCACCTGCAGGAGCTTGATCTGATCGTCGAAATGCTGGTTGGTGACGAAGTAGAGATAGGAATAGCCGATCGCGCCGGAGGCGTTCTCGTAGTCCGCCACGGCGTCGATGATCATGCCCATCTCGCCGATCCGCTGCTCCGTGAGCGGTTCCATCACCTCGTCCTGCGAGATGACGTATTCGTAGAGGCCGGTCTGACTGCCGGAGCCTTCGTTGCGCTGGTAGGCGATGATCGCTTCGTCGCGGCCGCCCAGCTCCTTCCAGTTCGTGATCTCCCCGGCATAGATGGCGCGCAGCTCATCCATGCTGACGCTGTCCACCGGGTTGTCCTTGTTGACGAAGAAGACGAAGGCGTCGTTCGCGAAGGGCAGGTATTCAAATTCCACACCTTTGGACGCGGCATAGTTCGTCTGATCCCGCGAAGCGTGCAGGCAGAAGATCAGGTCCGCCTCGCCGTCCGCCAGCTCCTGGAAGGAGGCCGGCGTGTTGTTGGAAAGGATATAGGTGCCCGCCTCGGTCTCGTCCAGGCCGAGCAGCAGGGCGGCAGCCTTTTCATAGTACGGCAGGCAGGCCAGCGCGCCGTCCACCACGGGCCATTCCGAAGTCTCGAAATGCACCGAAGCCTGCAGCGGCGCTTCCGGCTCCGCAGCGGGCGTTTCCTCCGCGGGCTCCTCCGCGGCGGGCGCTGTTTTTTCCGCGCCGCAGGCGCAGAGCGCGAGCAGCAGCACAAGCAAGACCGTTCCGATCAAAAACAACTTTCGTTTCATGGCGCAGTGGCTCCTTTCTTTCCGCCGTGCTACAGCAGATACTCGTAATAATAGAAGGAAGGAAAATCGTCTCCATAGCGCGGCACGCGATGCTCTCCGCAGAGCTGCAGGCCCTTGGAGGCATAGAGGTGCTGCGCCGGCGTATTGCTGCTCAGCGTGTTCAGGCGCAGGGCTTTCTTGCCTTTGGCCCGTCCCAGGGCCAAAGCCTCATCCACCAGACGCCCGCCGATGCCGCGCCGCTGGAGATCCGGTGAGACGCCCAGGATGTGCACGCTGCAGACCTCTTCTTCCGGCAGTTCTCTGCCCCAGGCGACCAGCGCGTAATCCGGGTCCTGCCCGTCCGCCAGAGCCATGGAGCCGACGATCTGATCCCCCTCCAGCAGAAGATACATAGCGCCCCGCGCGATGTAATCCTTCAGGTCCTGTTCCGAGGGATGCACGTCCACTTCCCACATGGAATGCTTATGGATCTCCGGCGTGTTCTCGATGATGTTGCGGTAATGCTCCCGCACACGCTGCAGATCTGTGTCTTTCGCCTGCAAAAGCCGCATGGCGCACCGCCTTTCCTCTTTATCGGTTTTGCGGCACATTATATACCCGGAACAGGCGCTTTTGCAAGAGTTTGCGCCCGAAAGCGCGTTTTTCGCTTCCGTTCCGCGCCTTCTTCGCGCGCCGCCCGGCTCGATCGTACGATCGGAATCTTCTATCATCTGATGTGCGCGCCGCGGATTGACGCGGATTCTGCAGGCGTGTTAGGCTCTTTACAGCCCGTTCGAAGGCGATCGGGCTCCACTTCTTCTGTTTGGAGGTCCCCATGTCAGATCTGGGTCAGCACAACGATCCTGAAAACGCTCAGAGCTTCCTGCAGCATTTTCTGAATCTCATCCCC
>JAEELK010000045.1 GCA_016282655.1 Bacillota bacterium
GCATTTCTGGGAGCCTGCGTAGCAGACGTCCACGCCCCACTCGTCCACCTTGACCGGGATGCCGCCGATCGCGGTGACCGCGTCCACGAGGAAGATGGCGTCGCTGTTCGCTTTGATCACGGCGCTGATCTCTTCGATGGGGTTGCGCACGCCGGTGGAGGTCTCCGCGAAGACCATGGCGACGATGGCATATTTGTTCGCCTTCAGCTCCGCTTCCACGTCTGCCGGGACGATGGGGGTGCCCCAGGGGAATTCCAGCACTTTGACGTCTCCGCCCAGACGCTGGGCGACGTCCGTCATGCGCACGCCGAAGGTGCCGTTCTGCAGGATCAGGACCTTGTCGCCCTTTTCGAGCACGTTGACGAACGCGGCTTCCATGCCGCCGCTGCCGGTGGTGGGCAGGGGCACGGTCAGATCGTTTTCCGTGCCGAAGAGTCCCTTCAGCATCCGCTTGATCTCATCCATGATCTGGATGAAATAGGGATCCAGATGGCCGATGCTCTGACGGGACAGAGCGTAGTAGGTGGCGGGAGCCACACCGCTGGGGCCTGCGCCCAGAAGCAGTGTGTTTTGAATGCCGTCCAACATGTTTTTCATAGTACGTCCTCCTAACAACGTTTTGTAAAATAGCGTTTGATCCGGGTCCGTGCTTAAGTGGTTTGATTATAGCAAAGGCCGTATGTGAAATCAAGCTGCGGGGGGCTCCCGCGGCCGGACAAAAAAGATCACGATTTCGCTTGCAAAGCGTTTATGCCTGTGCTATTATAGCAAAGTACCGCGTGGGGGCTTAGCTCAGCTGGGAGAGCGTTTGACTGGCAGTCAAAAGGTCAGGAGTTCGATCCTCCTAGTCTCCACCAAAACAGCGACCTGCTTTTGCAGGTCGCTTTTCTTTGCCCGCCCCGAAGCGTTTCGCGGGGCGCAGCGCAGCAAAACGGCCGCTCCATTCGGAGCGGCCGTTCTTTTTTCGTTTAATCCAGCTTCAGGTCTCCTTCGCGGATCCAGCCGATGCGGCGGAAGAAGATGCCGAAGAGCCAGCAGAGCAGCGCGGGCAGGACCACGGCCACCAGCGCGAGGCCGAGCCAGTCGAAGGCCGTGGGCGTGATGGCGGCGGCGCCGTTCGCGAGCGCGGCCGCGGAGGGCTCCACCCAGCCGGTCCAGACGCCGATGGGTCCGCAGAGGCCGCAGGTGCCCATGCCGGAGTTGACGGCGGCGCCGTTCATCTGAAGGCCGAAGACGCAGGTGGCGATGGGCCCGGTGATCATGCTGGTGAGGATGGGCGCTGCCCAGATCCGCGGGTTGCGGACGATGTTGCCCATCTGCAGCATGCTGGTGCCGATGCCCTGGCTGATGAGCCCGCCGAAGCGGTTCTCGCGGAAGCCGAGCACCGCGAAGCCCACCATCTGGGCGCAGCAGCCAGCCACCGCGGCGCCGCCGGCAAGCCCGGTGAGGCTCAGCGCGGCGCAGATCGCCGCGGAGGAGATCGGGAGCGTCAGGGCGATGCCCACCAGCGCGGAGACCAGGATGCCCATGAAGAAGGGCATCAGCTCCGTGGCCCACATGATGACGGAGCCGACCCAGGTGGCGGCGGCGCCGATGGGCCCCGCGATGAGGCAGGCGACGCCGATGCCGACCAGGAGGGTGACGATGGGCGTCACCAGGATGTCGATCTTCGTCTCCTTGCTGACGGCCTTGCCGAACTCGGCGGCCACGATCGCCACGAAATAGACGGCCAGCGGGCCGCCGGCGCCGCCCAGCACGTTGGTGGCGTAGCCGACCGGAACGAGCGTGAAGAGCACCATGCCGGGCGCCTTCAGCGCGTAGCCGATGGCCACGGCCATGGCGGGGCCGACCATGGCGCTCGCCAGACCGCCGATGGTATAGCCGCTGCCACCGATGGTCGCGACGACCGCCGTCAGAAAGCCGATGTGGAACTGACTGCCGATCGTGTTCAGGATGGTCCCGATCAGCAGGGTGCAGAACAGACCCTGCGCCATGGCGGACATGGCGTCCACGCCGTAGCGCTTCAGGGAGATCTCAATGTCTTTTCGTTTCAGAAAGCCGCTCACTTTCCGCTCCTTTCCTGAAAGATCTTCAGATTATCACAGCCCAGATCCCGGTAGTACGCCATGCCGGCCAGGTCCGTATACTGCCAGATCGAATCCATCCCCGGGAAGTGATCCTGGGCGTAGGGCGTCAGGGAGCAGGGCCATAAGAGCTGCACGTGGTCTCTGCGGAGGCAGAAGGTGAAGGGCAGCTCCAGGATCTCATCCAGATAGGGGCCGAGCGCCTGGCCGGCCGCTTCGGCCGCCTCCGGATACGCCCGCGAGGCGTGGATCAGCAGCGCTTCTTTCAGCAGCGCCTTGGGATCGGTCCCGTCCGCGAAGAGGTCTGTCAGCGTCATCGCCGCGTCGCTCCCCTCGCGGAAGGAATAGCCTTCCGCCACGTTGTTCGCGAAGATCTCCTGATACTGCATGCCGTCGTACAGATACGTATAGCCCCCGTGCTGCACGGAGACGTAGGTGCCGACGCGGTCCGCGAAGCGATTGAAGAATGCCGAAGCGCTCATCGCCTGGCCGGGATCGATCTCGCTCCATTTCCGGATCTGCTCCTCCAGCTCCGCGACCAGCGCCTCCTTGCCCTCTTCATCCAGAATGCGCGCCTTCTGCTGGTCCGCGGAGAGCGAGCGGTAGTGCCAGGATTCATCGTCCACGTAGATGGTGCAGGCCGGAAGCTCAATCTCTCTGGAAAGCGACTCGAGCGAACGCTCCGTGAGCGGCAGAGGCCGCTCCAGAAGTGCGTAATTCGCAGTCTCGTCCTCAAAGAGCTTCTCTTCGCCGACGAAACGGTCATACGCCGCCTGCGGCGCGATCTGGACGTCCATTCTCGCGGCGTCGAAGTTGTTGCGCACCCAGCGCGCTTCGGGGCCGAAGATGAGGGTGAGGGAGCCGTCCTGATCGTTGAGGCAGTACTCCTGATCCTCCGTGAGGCCCGGAAAGCTGCCGACCA
>JAEELK010000046.1 GCA_016282655.1 Bacillota bacterium
CGATGACCCGCATGTAAGCCCCTCCTGTCCACAAGATCCAATACAGTTTTATTCTATCAATCCGGCAGGAGAAAAGCAAGCCTGTCTATCGCATTCTTCGCACGCTTTCTCTGATCCGCCGCGCTTCTCGGATCAGAGGACGGGGCTCTCCGGCCGCTCGAAGCAATCGCTGAGCCTTGCGCGCAGCGCCGCGTGCGCGGGCGCTTCCAGCAGCGGGTCCTCGCGCAGCAGGCGCTGCGCCTCCTCCCTTGCGGCATAGAGGACGCGGCTGTGCCGGACCGGGTCCGCCAGGCGGAACTGCGGGATGCCGTGCTGCCTCAGGCCGAAGAACTCTCCGGGCCCGCGCAGCTCCAGGTCCTTCTCCGCGATGACGAAGCCGTCTCCGCTCTCCTCCAGGATGGCCGCGCGCTGCGCCGAGACGCCGCCCTCCCCCTGCGTGATCAGCATGCAGTAGGACTGCGCGGCCCCGCGGCCGACGCGGCCGCGCAGCTGGTGCATCTGCGCCAGGCCGAAGCGCTGGGCGCTCTCGATGATCATGACCGTGGCGTTCGGGACGTTGATCCCGACCTCGATGACGACCGTGGAGACCAGAAGATCGATCTCGCCCGCGTGGAAGGCCGTCATGACGCGTTCCTTCTCTTCCTGTTTCATCGCGCCGTGCAGCAGCGCGACGCGGAAGGAGGGAAATCGTTCCCGCAGCTCCTCATAGAGCCCGCAGGCGGAACGCGCCTCAACCTCCGGGGAGTCCTCGATGAGCGGCGCGACCACGTAGCCCTGTCTGCCCTGCTCCAGCTCGCGGCGGAGCAGACGATAGGCTTCATCGCGCTCTTCTTCCTGCAGCGCCTTCGTCACGATGGGCCTGCGCCCCGGCGGCAGCTCGTCCATGCGGGAGATGTCCAGATCGCCGTAGAGGATCACGGCCAGCGTCCGCGGGATGGGCGTCGCCGTCATGACCAGCGTATCCGGGTCCACGCCCTTCTCCGAGAGCGTGCCGCGCTGCCGCACGCCGAAGCGATGCTGTTCGTCCGTGATCACGAGACCGAGCCGCGCGAAGGAGACATCCTTCTGGATGAGCGCGTGCGTTCCGACGGCGAGGTCGCAGGCGCCGGAGGCCAGATCCGCCAGAACGGCGCGCCGCGCCGCCGCGCCGAGCGCGCCGGAGAGCAGCGCCACCTTCACGCCGAAGGGCGCCAGATCCGCCTGCAGGCTGTGATAATGCTGCTCGGCGAGCAGCTCCGTGGGCGCCATCATGGCGGCCTGATAGCCGGAGCGGACGGCCTGATAGATGGCCGCCGCCGCGACCGCGGTCTTGCCGGAGCCGACGTCGCCCTGCACCAGACGGTTCATGCTGCGGTGAGAAGCCATGTCCGCGTGGATCTCCGCGAGCGTCCGCTTCTGCGCGCCGGTCAGTTCGAAGGGCAGCGATGCCGCGAACTCCTCCATGTATGGCTCCTTGGAAAAGGTGATGCCGTTCTGCTTTTCCTCCAGCCTGCTGCGGATCTGCAGCAGGGCCGTCTGGAGCAGGAAGAATTCCTCAAAGATCAGGCGGAAACGCGCTTCTTTCAACTTCTGCGCGTCCTCCGGGAAATGGATGTTCCGGAGCGCGTAGGCCGCTCCGCAGAGGCGCTGCCGCGCGATGAGATCCTGCGGCAGGAACTCCTCCGCCTGCGCTGCGAGCGGGAGCGCCGCGCGGACGAAATGCCGCAGATCCCGCTGCCCGAGCCCCGCGCCGAGCGGATAGACCGGCAGGATCCCTTCCGCCTCCTCTCCCTCAAGGACCGCCTGAAAGGAGGGATGCAGCATCTGCAGCTTGCCGCCGCGGCTCTGCACCGTTCCGTAGAACGCGTAGGTCTTATCCTTGCTCAGGGTCTTTTCCAGATAGGCGGCGTTGAAAAAGAGGACCTCCAGACCGCTCCCGCTGCCGTCCTGCACCAGCAGGCGCAGATTGCGCCTGCCGCGGCGATAGAAGCCGCCCTTGACCATGAGGGCGATCTTCCCCTGCACCAGCGCGCTCTCCCCTTCCTGCAGCGCGGAGATGGGCGTCACCCGGCTGCGGTCCTCATAGGCGCGCGGATAATAAGAAAGCAGATCCCCAAGGCTGCGGATCTGCAGGCGTTCCAGGGCTTCTGCTTTTTTCGGGCCTACGCCCTTCAGGATGCTGACGGGATCGTTTGCGTTCATGGTCGGATGGGTCTCGCTCAGAGGAAGAGATCAGCCGCGGATGACCAGATGACGGCGGGTGATCATGTCGTTGATGATGAGGCCGCGGATGTAAAGCGTGATGTTCTTTGCCAGGATGCCGGTCTGCCGTTCGATCTCCCGGCGGATCTCCGCGATGAGCATGTTTCCGGTGTTGCTGATGCTGATGCCGAAGCGCAGGAGCACGTTGACCTGCAGGCAGAGCTCGCCGCCCTCCATCTGCGCGAAGATGCAGTCGCTCCAGTCCAGGCGGATCAGGTGCTTCTCGATGGCAGGCACCTTGCCCTTGGCGTTGCAGAGCCGCATCTCCTCGGGATGCTTGCGGACCTCCTCCGCGGCGATGCGCACCAGCACCTCCTCGCCGATGGCGATGGACCCGAACTCATTGTTTTCGCGGTAGATCATGCTGCTCCCCCGGACCGCCCGCGCGGCCGCTCGGAAACGGTGAAAAAAACGCGCCCTGCTTGAGGGCGCGTTCTCAGCCATTTTACGGAATTAAAGGGCTCTGGTGACCTTGCCGGAGCGGATGCATCTGGTGCAAACGTTCTTCTTCACCACAGTGCCGTTTTCTTCGACTCTTACAGTCTGGATGTTGGCGTTCCACTTTCTTCTGCTATGTCTGTTGGAGTGGCTGACCGTGTTGCCGGAAGTCTGGCCTTTTCCGCAAATCTCACATTTTCTCGACATTTCTACACCTCCCTTGACTGTAACTTGGTATTGCAAGCCTTGCGGCTCTGTTTTCATACCGAACACACGACAGTATAGCACAGTATCTTGTACTTGTAAAAGCTTTTTTTCGCTATTTTTCGCTTTTTTTCAGAAGAGCGGCGAGAAAAGCCTCGCGCTCCGCCTCCGGAGAGGAGATCAGGCGCTCTTTTTCCGCGCGCGGAAGCTTTTTTACGGCCGCTTCCAGGCGCAGCGCCTCCGAGCGCTCCGCACAGCTGTGCCGGAGGACCGCTTCCAGCGGTCCTCTGCCGCGCGTGTATTTGGCGCCCCTGCCCGCCCGGTGCAGCGCGAGCCGCGCGTCCACGTCAGCCGCGGTCCCCGTGTAGAGGCTGCCGTCGCCGCAGCGCAGGACGTAGAGCCAGACCGGATCAGACGCGCGCATGCGTTTCGCGCTCCGTTCCCCTGCCCGCCTCCGTCTCCGCAATGAAGCCGAGGATCCGCAGGGCCAGCTGCGCCCAGGTGACGCCGGAAAGGTCCGCCTCCACCCGGTGCGGGCCGGCGAGACATTCGACGATGGCGGACGCCATCCTCGCCTCATAGGCGGGGAGGTCCTCCTCCACCGGCTCGTCCACGTGCACGCGCCGCGGCGGATCGATGAAGCGGATCCGGTTGTTCGGCACGTGGGAGATCATCCAGTCCTTGACGCCCGGCAGTTCCGTGGAGAGCACGGGGCAGCCGCAGGCCAGCGACTCCAGGATGACCAGCGCCAGTCCCTCGTAGAACGACGGAAGGACCATCAGGTGCGAGGCCCGGAAGAGCGTGGCGAGCTCCGTGTCCTGGGGCAGATGCCCGTAGAAGATCACCTTGTATTTGCAGGCGTCCGCCAGATGGCGGATGCGGCGGTAGACCGCTTCGTCTCCGTGCCCGCCCGCCAGGTGCAGCTCCAGCGCGTCCTCCGGATACGGGAGCAGATCCACGGCGCGCAGCAGGCTCTCCACGCCCTTCGGCTTGGAGAGCTTTCCCGCGAAGATCAGCTTGTAGGGATGCTCCGGCTTCTCCGCGCCATCATCGAAGAAGATCGCCGGATTGAAGCCGCCCCCCACCACGCGGACCTTGCGCTCCTCGGCGC
>JAEELK010000047.1 GCA_016282655.1 Bacillota bacterium
CGCCAGCCCCGCGAAGTGCAGGATGTCCTGGACGATGAGCGCGTAGACGGTGTCCGCCATGAATTCCCCTTCGATCAGGCCGTCGGCCAGCGCGTAGATCCCATAGCGGAAGAAATTGAGGACGTAGGCCAGAAGGAAGATCCGAACGCCTCTGCGGACGAGCGCGGCGGGCGTGTTATGTCTGGAGAAGACCATGCCGAAGCCCATGGCGAACATGAAAGCGTGCGCCACGGCGAGATAGTCCCCGAAAAAAACGTCTCCGATCAGGTAGGGCAGGGCCTGTTCATATCCGGGGAGATGCAGGGAAAGGCGTATGACCGGGTGGCAGATGACCATGCTGATGATGGCCAGCGCCTTCAGCAGTTCCAATTCATAGTGCCGGGGCGTCTGCGCCGGGTCTTTCGTCGGGATCTGAGCTTGCGGCATAACGTTCCACTTGAAGCAAAAGCCCCTGCGTGCGCAGGGGCTCTTCTTTTGGTACCGCCATGGGGAATCGAACCCCAGATTCAGCCGTGAGAGGGCTGCGTCTTGACCGCTTGACCATGGCGGCTCATCGGTGCTTGATTATTCTACAATAATCGCCCTGGACGGTCAAGAAGTTTTTGAAAGTCTATGCCGCCTATGTTACAATAAACTGTCAGACAAATGGAAAGGCACGGTCATTTTATGAATCATGAACAGTTGGCGGAGCTTCTGTTCCCCCACATTAACAAAAGCAGAGAAGACTACGAGGCGCAGTTTCCGCCGCGGAAGCTGCCGGAGGGCGCACGGGTCACGCGGCTCGGGCCGAGCCCCACGGGCTTCATCCACCTGGGCAACCTCTACGGCGCCTTCGTGGACGAGCGCCTGGCGCATCAGAGCGGCGGCGTCTTCTTCCTGCGCATAGAGGACACGGATGAAAAACGCGAGGTGGAGGGTGCTGTGGAAGCGGTCATCACTTCGCTCGACTATTTCGGCGTGCATTTCGACGAGGGCGCGCTCCTGGAAGGCGAGAAGGGCGCCTACGGCCCCTACTTCCAGCGGCAGCGCGCGGAGATCTACCAGTGCTTCGCCAAGTGGCTGGTCCGGCAGGGCATGGCCTATCCCTGCTTCTGCAGCGAGGCGGAGATCCAGAGCATGCGCGAGCGCCAGGAGGCGGAGAAGGCCAATCCGGGCTACTACGGCGCCTGGGCCCCTTGCAGAGGCCTTACGCTGGAGCAGATCGAAGAGAAGCTGGCCGCGGGCCTGCCCTTCGTGCTGCGCTTCCGCGCGCCGGAGGGCGCGGCGGAGAGCGGCGAGAGCTTTGAGATCGAAGACGCCATCCGCGGCAGGCTCTCCATGCCGGTGAACTTCCAGGACACGGTCCTGCTGAAGCAGAACGGCATCCCGACCTACCATTTCGCGCACGTGGTGGACGACCATCTCATGCGCACCACGCACGTGGTCCGCGGCGAGGAATGGCTCTCCTCTCTCCCCATCCACGTGGCGCTCTTCGAGGCGCTGGGCTGGGAGAAGCCGGTCTATTGCCACACCACCGTCCTCATGAAGATGGACGGCGAGAACAAGCGCAAGCTCTCCAAGCGCAAGGACCCGGAGCTCGGGCTCAGCTACTACCGCCGACAGGGCTATCACCCTGCCGCGGTCCGAGAGTACCTGCTCACCATCCTGAACTCCAACTACGAGGAGTGGCGCCTGGCCAACCCGGACGCGCCGGCGGAGGACTTCCCCTTCACCACGGAGAAGATGAGCGCCTCCGGCACGCTCTTCGACCTGGACAAGCTCAACGACGTCTGCAAGGACACGCTGGTGAAGATGCCCTCCGCGGAGATCTACGACTTCCTGCTCGCCTGGGCGAAGGACTATCAGAACGGACAGCCGCCCGAAGAGGAGGGCGTCCGCTGCATCGGCGACCTCTACAGCCTCTTCTCGGAGAATAAAGAGAAGATGCTGCGCATCCTGGACATGGACCGCACGGGTCCGAAGCCCCGGAAAGACCTGGTCTACTGCGAGCAGATCTTCGACTATATCAGCTACTTTTTCGACGACTACTACCGGCCGGAAGAGAGCTTCCCGGAGAACGTGCCGGCGGAGGACCGGCAGAAGATCCTCGCGGGCTATCTGGAAACGTACTGCCAGACAGACGAGCAGTCCGTCTGGTTCGACAAGATCCGCGCGCTGGCGGTCTCGCTCGGCTACGCGGCCAAGCCCAAGGAATACCAGAAGGCGCCCGAACAGTACAAGGGCCACGTGGGCGACGTCAGCACCGTCATCCGCGTGGCGCTCATGGGGCGCAGGAGCTCGCCGAACCTCTGGGAGATCCAGCAGATCATGGGAGAAGCGCAGGTCCGCGGCCGGATCTCCGCCTGTTTATAAAAGGAACCGCAGTTTATGAGTGAAAAACAGAAGATCATCAACATCGCCGTGATCGCCCACGTGGACGCCGGCAAATCCACCCTGGTGGACGCCTTCCTGAACCAGAGCGGCGTTTTCCGCGCCAATCAGGAGGTGGCGGAATGCGTCATGGACAGCGACGACATCGAGCGCGAGCGCGGCATCACCATCTATTCCAAGAACTGCTCCGTCATGCACGGAGACGTGAAGATCAACATCGTGGACACCCCGGGCCACGCGGATTTCTCCTCCGAGGTGGAGCGCATCATGAAGACCGTGGACACGGTCATCCTGCTGGTGGACTCCAGCGAGGGCCCCATGCCGCAGACCCGCTTCGTGCTGCAGAAATCCCTGGAGCAGGGCCTGAACCCCATCCTGCTCATCAACAAGATCGACAAGAAGGACGCCCGCATCGACGAGGTGGTGGACGAGGTCTACGAGCTCTTTATGGAGCTGGACGCCAACGACAAGCAGCTCGATTTCCCCATCCTCTACGGCATCGCCAGACAGGGCATCGTGGTGCGCGATCCCGCGGACGCCATGGGCGTGGAAGTGATGACGGAGCAGGGCGTGAAGGTCTCCAAGAACACCGCCGGCGGACAGCGCGGTCTGGACATCACCCCCCTCTTCGAGACCATCATCGAGCACTGCGAGGCCTATCCGGACCGGCGAAACGAGCCGCTGCAGATGCAGGTCAGCACCCTCGGCTACGACGATTACATCGGCCGGCTGGGCATCGGCCGCATCACCCGCGGCTGCGTCCACAAGGGGGAGACCGTCTCCGTGACCAAGGCGGACGGCAGCGTGGTGAAGCGCAAGGTCAACCAGGTCTTCGTCTACCGCGGCATGAAGCGCAGCGAGGTCGATGAGGCCGAGTGCGGAGACATCGTGGTGCTGGCGGGGATCCCGGACATCTTCATCGGCGAGACCGTCTGCGCGGAGGACGCGCCGGAGGCCATGGAGATGATCCACATCGAAGAGCCGACGCTCTCCATGAACTTCATGGTCAACAAATCGCCCTTTGCCGGCAAGGTGGGAAAATACGTCACCTCGCGCCACATCCGCGAGCGGCTCCGCAAGGAGCTGGAGGTCAACGTGGGCCTCACGGTGGAAGAGACGGAGAGCACGGACAGCTTCAAGGTCTCCGGACGCGGCGAGCTGCACCTCTCCATCCTCATCGAGAACATGCGCCGCGAGGGCTACGAGCTGGCGGTCTCCCGGCCGGAGGTCATCTACCGCAGGGACGAGGCGGGCCGCAAGCTGGAGCCGGTGGAGCAGGTGATCATCAGCGTGCCGGATCAGTACAGCGGCGCGGTCATCAACGACATGAACCTGCGCAAGGGCAGCATGGTCGCCATGCAGAGCAAGGACGGCTACACCCGCCTGGAGTATCTGGCGCCCACGCGCGGCCTCATGGGCTACCGCAGCGAGTTCATCAACGAGACCCGGGGCGAGGGCACCATGGTGCGCCGCTTCGACCGTTTCGAACCTTATAAGGGAGAGATCCCGCAGCGCACGAACGGCGTGGCGATCGCGCAGGAGGAAGGCGTGGCGACGCCCTACGCGCTCTTCAACATCGGCGAGCGCGTGCAGATGTTCGTGGAGCCGGGCACGCGGGTCTACGAGGGCATGATCGTCGGCATGAACAGCCGTGACAACGACATGGTGGTCAATCCCTGCAAGGAGAAGAAGGCCTCCAACATGCGGGCCGCCGGCAGCGACGAGGCCATCCGCCTCTCGCCCGCGCGCACGTTCACGCTGGAGGAGGCGCTGGAGTTCATCAACGACGACGAGCTGGTGGAAGTGGTGCCGGACGACATCCGTCTGCGCAAGAAGCTCCTGAAGGAGCTGGACCGCAGAAGGGCCGGCAGGTAAGAGAGATCTCAGGGGGAAAGGGAGCATGAGCCGAAGCGAAAAGAAGCAGAAGGAGCAGACGCCGCGCGAGGAAGGCAGATTCATCGGCGGGCTGCGCGACATTTTATACGATAAGAACGACCTTCTGGTCTGTCTCCTCATCGTATTCGTGGCACTCGTGGTCATCTGGGGACGCATGGGCGTCATCCTGCACTATCCGGAGGTCCTGGCCGCGGAGCAGCGGGAGAGCCGCGAGAGCCAGACGCAGAGCTACGTGGACCCGAACATCGATCTGGAGATCGGCGGCGGCACGGAAGGCGAAGGCGAAGGGGAGCTCACCTCGGATGCGGCCATCGGCGCCGAAGGCGAAGGCGAAACGCCGCCCGCGGACGCGCAGCAGGGCCAGACGGCCGTCACGACGCCGCCCGCGGGCAGCGAAGTCACGGTGGTCATCGATCCCGGCTCCAGCGGGGAGAAGATCGCGAAGAAGCTGGTGGAAGCCGGGCTCGTGGAGAGCGAGAGCAGCTTCCTGAACGCGGTCACGGCCGCCGGCGCGGACACGAAGCTGCAGGCCGGAACGTTCAAGGTCCCGGCGGGCGCTTCCATGGAGCAGATCATCACCATCATCACAGGGCACTAATTGGAAAGACATAAATAAATAAAAGAAACCATCATCAGCGGAACAGGCAAAAGGAGGTTATGCTATGGCACTCGTCACATCCAAGGAAATGTTCGCGAAGGCGCTGACAAAGGACTACGCCGTGGGCGCGTTCAACGTGAACAACATGGAGATCATCCAGGGCATCGTGGACGCCGCGCAGGAAGAGAACGCGCCTCTGATCCTGCAGGTCTCCGCAGGCGCCAGAAAATATGCCAGAGGGGCCTATCTGCGCCACCTGGTGGACGCCGCCGTGGAGGACACGGGACTGGACATCGTGCTGCACCTGGATCACGGAGAGGACTTCGAGATCTGCAAGAAGTGTGTGGACGACGGCTTTACGTCCGTCATGATCGACGGCTCCCGCTTTGAGCTGCCGGAGAACATCCGCGTCACCAAGGAAGTGGTGGACTACGCGCATGAGCGCGGCGTGGTCGTCGAGGCGGAGCTCGGCAAGCTCGCGGGCATCGAGGACGCGGTGAAGGTGGACGCCCGCTCCGCGACCTTTACCGATCCGGAGGAAGCCGCGGAATTCGTGGAAAAGACCGGCGTGGACTCTCTGGCCATCGCGATCGGCACCAGCCACGGCGCCTTCAAGTTCAAGGGAGATCCCTATCTGGACTTCGAGCGTCTGCAGGCCATCCATAAGCTCATCCCGGACACGCCGCTGGTGCTGCACGGCGCCTCCACGGTGCTGCCGGAGTTCGTGGCGCTCTGCAACCAGTACGGCGGGGAGATCCCCGGCGCGCAGGGCGTGCCCGAGGACATGATCCGCACGGCGGCCAAGTACGGCGTCTGCAAGGTCAACATCGATACGGACCTGCGTCTGGCCATGACGGCGGAGATCCGCCGCCACTTCGTGGAGCATCCGGCGGACTTCGACCCCAGAAAGTATCTGGGACCAGCGCGGGCGGCGATCAAGGACATGGTAAAGCACAAGATCCACGACGTCCTGCTCTGCAGCGGTCAGAGATAAAGCAGGCGGTGTTGATGAGCGCCGCGGGGAGGCGGTATGCCTTCGCCGGGACGCTCGCGCTAACGCTGAGACGCAGCGGTACTAAGCTCTGCCTGCGCCTGCGGCTTGGCAATCGCTAAGGACCGGCGTCTCAGAGTTCCCTGTCAAAGGCATACCGCCTCCCCGCGGCAGGACCCACTTGTTGTTTCGATACGATGCGGCGGGTGACGTGAGGCGGGTCCCCTCAAGCGAGGAGCACCTGCACCGCAGCGAAGAGGGAGACCGAACGGCAGGACCCGCCGCAATACAATAGAAAAGCGAGATAGAGGAACGGAGCGAAGGCGAAAGCCTCGCTCCGTTTTTTTCGTCCCGTGAGCAGGAGCAGGCCGCCGGCGAAGCCGGAGAGCAGGAAGGCGGCGGCCAGCGTGAAGGGGCACTGCCGGCCCAGGAAGAGGCCCAGCGCGGCGAAGAGCTTGGCGTCCCCGAAGCCGAGCAGGCCGAAGAGGGCCGGCAGCAGGCCGGGGAGCAGCGAGAAGGCGAAGCCCAGGAGGGCGCCGCGCCAGTCCGCCTGCCCGCAGCAGAGCTGCAGCAGGGCAAGGAAGGCCAGCGCCAGGGAGCACTGGTCCGGAATGATCCGCCTGGCGCCGTCCACGGTGGCCGCGAGCTGCAGCACGAGGAGGGCGCAGCAGGGGAGAGGGCGCCCCAGCAGCCCGCCGCCCAGGGCGGGAAGCAGGAACCAGTAGAGCAGGAAGCGCAGCTTCCCGCCCCGGCCGCCGCAGGCCGCGGCGAGCGGCGGCCAGGGGCTGGCGGAGCGCGCGTCCTCCGGCTCCGCCAGCCAGGCGGCGGGCATCCGGCGCAAAAAAACGGCGGCCAAAAGGCCGCCGGACCCTGTTAAAAGGAATGATATGATCGTCGAAAGTAAGCGGATCCGCGCCGCTTCCAAAGGCCTCTCCTCCCCGCTAGGAATCCCTTTCCTGATAGCTCTCTTCCCGGTCGTCCGTGCGGAAGAGCCACCAGACCGGGCTCGCCGCGAAGCGCAGCCCCATCTTGCGCTGCAGCGCTTCCGAGGCTTCGTTTCCGAAGATGACGTTGCCGTAGGGCGTCCAGCCCCATTCGCGCTGGATGCGGAAGAGATAAGTCTCTAAGGCGCTGCCGATGCCGCGGCGCCGGTAGGCCGGCAGCACCTCCAGCATGCCGGTGCTGCCCTCCGAATGGATGCCCATGAAGCCGGCCAGCTCGCCGTCCGCGAAGGCGCCGAAGAGCATGCCGGCGTTGATGCGCTCCCGGACGTACTCGATCCGGCCGTAGTAGTGAGAAGCCGCCAGCGCCGCGTGGCAGGGCTGCAGCGGCCGGAATTCCAGGCCCTCCGGCAGCGGCCGGTCCGCGTCCTCGTACAGGCACTGGTAGCACTTGTTCTCGCCGTCCAGGCGGAAACGCTCTTTTGTGATCTCCGCCGCGAAGTCCTGGTGTACGGTGAAGAGAAGGTAGGGCTCGTCCTCCCGGACCAGATCCAGGAGTTCGGACGCGCGCTCCGGCGTGTCGGCGGAAAGCTGATAGGTGGCGCCGCCGTCCACGGTGGGGACCCGCAGCAGGACGCCGCTCGGCGATGCCGCGAGCAGCTCCGCGCTCCCCCTGCGCAGCGCTTCCAGCATATCGATGTTCAGCAGGCGGTCCCGCAGCAGATACTGCTTTGCAACTTTGTTCTTATCCATAGGAAAACTATACCACAGATCCCGCCGTCTGTGCAGGAAAAATTTTCCTGTTTTGACGCTCCGCGCCGCTGAAAAAATGCTTGATAGAAAAAAAGTATGGTGATATAATGAATTCGGGAAATAGGAATCATTATCACTTTTGACTGATACCGGGTACGGACGATGAAATTAGATACGCTGAAGCAGGAAGACATCAAGATCGAATACACCCAGCGCTTTACGGACTACGTCCGGAAAAAGGGGATCAAAAACATCTCGATCCGCGGTGTAGAGCGCGGTTCCGAGATGGAATGCAAGGTCCTGGAAGTCCATGCGCTGAAAGAAAAGGAGATCCCGGTCTTCGAGAATTCCAAGTACTTCCGCTTTACGGACGGCCCCTGCCGCGTCTTCCTGAGTCCCGACCTGATCTTAACGGCAGAGGCGATCACGCTGGATGTCCGCCGCCTGTTGGGCGTCATTCCGGATCTGAAAGCGATCGGTCTCGAAGTGCCGAACATCTTCTACTGATCCATGCGGCTGCTTGCGCAGAGCTCCCGCAGTGAAAGGAAGCCTCCGTGCAGCCCCTGAACGTCAAAGTCCGTTTTTCCGAACGCCTGAAAGCGTATATGCACAAAAAGGGCTTCTTCGATCTGGCGGCAGGCACCGTCTTCATCCCCATAATGGGCGGCGTGGAGATCCTGGTGAAGCCGCTCATGAAGCCGGAAGAAATTGCGAGATACGAAGCCTCCCGCTACGTCCCTTACCACGAGGAAGAGTTCCGCCTTTTCGTCAGTCAGGAACTGACACCGGTGCGAAAAGTGGTCACCGTCGACATGAAGCGCTTTTTGGGCATGCCGGACTTCCGGGTGAGCGGCCTGGCCGTCGTCGACGAGGACGACGGCTCCGGCGGAGGCGGCGGAGGACACAAAGAAAAAGCAAAGACGCGCCGTGAGTCCGCGGCGTCGCCGCTCCCAGAGGGCATATAAAAGGGCATATAAAGGAAGGAGTCCGAACTTGCCGGCAGCTCTGAACGTAAAAGTCAAGTTCTCCGATCGGGTGAAAGCCTATATGGAGCGCAAACATTTCACGGATTTTGCCGTAGGACTGTTTACGCTGCTCATCATGACCAGCGATGATCTTACCGTCAAAGCGCTCATCCGCAAGGAAGACGTGTCCCGCTACGAATCCTCCAAATACGATTGTTATTATGAAGGCGATTACCGCCTTTTCGTCAGTCAGGATCTCACGCCGGTGCGCAGCGTGATCACCGTGGACATGAAGCGCTTTTTGGGCGTGCCGGAGTTCACGGTCAACGGGCTGGCAGTCGTCTTCAAGGACGACGGCTCCGGCGGCGGAGGCGGCGGCGGCCACAAAGAAAAGGCCCGCCGCAAGCCGAAGGGCGCGACAGCGCCGGTCCCGGAAGGCATCTAGCGCGAGAAAGGAGTTCCCCATGCTTCCGCTGGCAGCAAAAGTGCAGTTCAGTGAAAAACTGAAAGCCTATATGGATAAAAAAGACATCCACGACATGGTGACCAGCGTCTATCCCATGGAGCGCGCGAACAGCGGCGCGGAGATCTGGACCCGCCCGCTCATCAAGGAAAAAGAGATCGAACGCTACGAAAGATCCAAGTATCAGCGCTTTCTGGACGGCGAGTACCGGCTCTTCGTCAGCCTGGACCTCGTTCCGGTGGACAAGATCATCAAGGTCGATCTGCGCAGGTTCCTGGGCGCGCCGGACTTCAAGGTGGACGGCCTGGCGCTCATCTTTTCCGCCGGCGGCGGAGGAGGCGGCGGCGGCGGCCACAAGGAGAAGGTACACAGGCAGCGTCAGGGCGCTGCAGATCCTCTGAGGCAGGGCGTCTGATCAGAGAGAAAGATCCGGCAGAGAGAGATCCCTGCCGGCGGCAGATCGTTAACCCTCTGTTTTGACGGTGAAAGGAGGAGAGAGGATGAAAGTGGTCTTTTCCGAAAAACTGAAGGACTACATGGAGCGCAAGGGCATCCGCGATCTCGTGACCTGCGTCTATTCCAGCGAGCGTTGATGCGGCAGCGCGGAAGTGTTGACGCGTGTCGTCAAGAAGAATGAGATCGAAAAATACGAAAAGTCCAAATACCATCGCTTTAGCGACGGTCCCTACCGTCTCTTCGTGAGCCTGGAGCTCGAGGCGGAGTCTGAGGTCGTGCACGTGGAGATGAAGAGGTTCCTGGGCGCGCCGGACTTCAAGGTCTTCGGGCTGATCCCGGCCGTGTTCTCGCGCGGCATGGACGCCGGCCCCGGCGGCGGGCTCGGCGCCCGCGCGAACGAGGCGGAGCGCCCCGTTGGAGCGCCCGTCGCGGAAGTCTGATCATGCTGGCATAAGTTCGTTGTCTAATATGTTGTAAGGGAAGAAGAGGAGATGATATCATGCAGGTCACGATGAGCGATAAGCTGAAGAACTACATGACGAAAAAGAAGATGAAAGGCATCAGCGTCAGCCTTCAGGCGGTGCGCTGCTGATCGGGCGCGCCCGCGGAGGTGTTGGCGAGTTTCGTCACGAAGGAAGAAGAGTTACAGGAACTGGAAGGCTCCAAGTGGGCCAAATTCACGGTCGACGGCTTCAGGGTATTCCTGAACCCGGCGCTGCACGTGGACAAGGATACCGTCGCGCTCGACATGCGCTACATCCTGTTCGTCGCGGACATCATCGTAAAAGGCCTCAGCGTGCAGAGCATGTTCTCCATGCCGACCTACTATAAGAAGGACGGCAACGACATGACCGGTCAGAAGGTGGATCCCGTCGGCATGGAAGGCATCGCCGGCCAGATCGAAGAGAAGGTCTTCGCAAGCCCGGCGGACCCTGCGGCGACCGCTGCGGAATAATAGTCTAAGAGAGCTGAAAAAAGGCTGAAGGGAAGATCCCTTCAGCCTTTTTCTTGTTTCCTGTTCCGGACGCCCCCGCGCGTCCGCGAAAGCGGCGCGGCGGCGTTCCCGCATGCGGGCTAATCCACCTTCGGCAGTCTCGCGCGGAACTGCGCAAGCTCTTCGTCCGTGGGGATGTAGTCGTCCATCTGGCCGTTGTGGAACTTCTCATAGGCGACCATGTCGAAGTAACCGGTGCCGGTGAGGCCGAAGACGATGGTCTTCTCTTCGCCGGTCTCCTTGCATTTCAGCGCCTCGTCCAGCGCCACGCGGATGGCGTGAGCGCTCTCCGGCGCGGGCAGGATGCCTTCCACGCGGGCAAAGGCCTCGGCGGCTTCGAAGACGTCGGTCTGGATGACGCTTCTGGCTTCCATCAGCCCCTGGTGATAGAGCTCGGAAAGGGTGGAGCTCATGCCGTGGTAACGCAGACCGCCGGCGTGGTTGGCGGAGGGGATGAAGTCGCTGCCGAGCGTATACATCTTGGCCAGCGGGCAGACCATGCCCGTGTCGCAGAAGTCGTAGGCGTAGACGCCGCGGGTGAAGCTGGGGCAGGAGGCGGGCTCGACCGCGATGATCCGGTAATCCGCTTCGCCGCGCAGCTTCTCGCCCATGAAGGGGGCGATGAGGCCGCCCAGGTTGGAGCCGCCGCCGGCGCAGCCGATGATCATGTCCGGCTTGATGCCGTACTTGTCCAGCGCGGCCTTGGTCTCCAGGCCGATGACG
>JAEELK010000003.1 GCA_016282655.1 Bacillota bacterium
AGGATGATGGCCGGGGTGGGGCTGTCCTTGAATTTGTCGATCTCCGCGGAGAGCTCCTGCGCCAGCGCCTCCTCGATGTAGATGATGGCGCAGTCCTCGCTCTCGCGGGTGAGGTGGCGCAGGGCCTCCCGCGCCTCCTGCGCGTTGGCTGCGGGGCAGGTGTCCAGTCCCAGGGCCTTGAAGCCCATCACGGTCTCACGACCGCCGATAACCGCAATGCGCAGCCGGGAATGCCCCTGGGCGCTCTTCTCCTCCGTGCGCGAAAACACGATTTTCTCTTGATCAGGCATAGAAATCACGCAGCCTTTCCCGGATCGTTTCGGGCGCGATGCCCGCAAGCCGCCCCGTGAGGATCATGCGCACGGCGGTGACCTCCCCCTCGACCGCTGCGAGGTAGGCGATCAGCGCCTCGGGCCCATAGCTAATAAGCTTCGCGTCCTTGAGGTAGGCCGTGACGGCGTTGTCACAGGCTTTTTCAAAGGCGGTCATGCGCCCGCCCGACGCGGCTTCGGCCCCGAGGGCCGCAGCCTGAGCCAGCTTTCCGTTCTGGAACAGCGCTGCCAGGCTCTCCCCGTCGGCGGCATTGGCAAAGCGGTCCAGATCGACGCTGCCGCCCGTGAGCAGCACGCTGCGGAGAAACTGCGCGTCCTTGCGCATGCGGATGGTGCGCACCGCGCTTTTCAGGTTGGTGCTGTCGATCAGGAGGCGGACATAGCCCTCGAGGAAGGGGCAGCCTGCCTCCTTCGCCGCGGCCTTCATCTCCTCATAGCAGGCCTGATCGAGGATCAGGTCGGCCTGCTGGGGATTGGCCGTGCGGGCCAGAACCGTCCGGGCCTCCTCCATGGCTTTGGCCATCGGCGCGGGGAGCTCGGAATACCGCTCCTCCCGGTAAGCGTCCCACAGCTTTTCCGGCGCGACGCGCCCGGCCCCGGAGAGCAGGCGCCCTGCGTCGGCGCCCATGGCCTCGCCCTTGAGGATTGCTTTGACGTTGTGGTAGTCGTACTTCACACGGAAGGCCGACACGATGGACTTATCAGGCGCGAGCGCGTCCATCTCACGGAGGACAGCGTCGCGGTGCTCCGCAAGCTGTTCCTCAATCTCGCGCACGGCGCTCTGCGACAGGTCGGGGTAACCGCAGTCGGTCAGGAGCTTGGCCGCCTCCTCAAAGGAACCGGCGTCCAGCATGCGCTGCGCCCGCTCGGAAGAGAGCAGCTGCGGCTCTCTGGCCCGCAGAATCGCCGACAGGCACAGGTAGGCCTCTCGTTTCGTCGCCAATTCGATTCCCCCTATGCAAAGAGCTTGTCCGCGATCTCCGCCGACATCTCCCCCCGGCAGAGCTCCACAAGCAGCTCCGCGGTGCAGTTGGCCTCGATGCTGCCGCGGCTGAGGATCAGCCCGCCGGCAAAGCTGCCGGTGCGCTCGCTCAGGCGCAGCTTGCCGCCGCCGAGCTTCTCGTTCGCGGCCTTGACCACAGCTTCGCCCACCGCGGCGCGGTCGCGCGCGTTGAGGACAATCTCCTCGTCGCCGGTGGCGGAGGCCTTCGCAGCCAGCGGCGCCAGGAAGGCGACATAGCGATCCCGGGGCAGGTTCGACAGCAGCTGGCAGGCTTTTTCAAAGCTCTTTTCCACCATCTCCTGCTTGACGGCCAGCACGCTCTTTTTCGCCTCCATGCGGGCGATACGCTGCACGCTGTCAAGCTGGTCCTGGCAGGCCCTGGTCCCCGCGCGCACCTTGTCGGCATAGACCTCGGCTGCCTGCTTATCGTATTCGGCGCGGATCTGCGCGGCCTCTTCCCCGGCCTTTGCCAGAATGGCATCGGCCTGGCTCTTCGCGTCCGCCCGGATGTGTTCGATGATTTTTCCGGTGCCTTTCATAGTTCAACTCCAATCCGCCGCCCCAAACTCGGGCGGCTCTGTTCTGTGGGTGTCTCCCTTCGATCAGCCGATGGTGATGCGGCTGAGCATCATGAAGGAGGCAAGCAGGGACAGAATGGCGTAGAACTCGACCGTGATGCAGAGGATCATGCCCTTCGACCAGTCGTCGGGCTTCTTGGCCAGGATGTTCACGGAAGCGGCGGCAACTTTGCCCTGCGCGATACCGGAGAGCAGACCGCCGAAGGCGATGGGCAGGCAGGCCGCCAGGACCTGGAAGCCCTGGGCAACGGTCATATCCGGGAGCAGCTTGTTGAAGGCCAGGAACCAGATAACGAAGCCGTACAGGCCCTGGGTGCCGGGGATGACCTGCAGGATCATCGCCTTACCGAACTTGCTGGGGTCCTCGGACACGAGGCCCGCGCCGGCCTCACCGGCGATGCCGGTACCCTTGGCCGAGCCGATGCCCGCCATGAACGCCGCCAGGCCCGCGCCCAGCAGGCCGATCGCATAACCGCTGATGCTGTTGAAAAATTCCATTGTTGTTTCCTCCTAAAATATAAAAATGTGAAGGGTTCAGGTTTCTTCCGGATTGTTGTATTTCGTGCGGATGCTCAGCGGCTGGAAGGGCTTGCCGCCGTCCTGATAGAACTTGCCGAAGAACTCCAGGCACTGCAGTCTCAGGTCATGCACAAAGCAGCCGAGCAGGTTCAATCCGAAGTTCAGCGCGTGGCCGATCAGGAAGATCAGGAGAAACGCCGCAAACGAGACCGGCGTGACCCCGTTTTCCGAGGGCATCGCCGCGATGGTGTTGAACACCTTCGCCACAACGCCGCCCGCGAGCATCAGCGCCATGATACGCGAATAGCTCAGCACGTCGCCGAACCAGCCGGTGAGCGTGTTGTAAATGATGCCGAAGGCCGCCGTCACCTTGCCGAAGCCCTTGCTGTGGCGTCCCGCGCCGAAGAGCAGCATCGCAGCGCCGACGATCAGGATCACAAGCCCCGCCGTGTGCAGGGCCGCGGACTTCACCACGCCCAGCAGATCCAGGGCGAGCAGCACGCCGCCCAGCAGGATCACCCACAGGGGACCTTCCTCAAAGACGCCGTCCATCAGGTTCCCGGCGCGTTTTTTCTCCACGAAGGAGACGATCATGCCGACGTTCAGATGGATCACGCCCAGCACCATCGCGCCGTAGAGCACATAGGTGCTGTCCCTCTCGGGACTGAACAGCGCGGGCAGGCCGGGCCAGTCTGACCCGAACATCTTCGCGATGATCTCCGGCGCGTTGCCGAAGCAGCCGCCGGTGAGCGCGCCCATGATGAAGGTGCTGATGCCGCCGTAGAGCAGCAGCTGGCAGAAGGCCAGGGTGCC
>JAEELK010000048.1 GCA_016282655.1 Bacillota bacterium
CAAGAACCAGGTCTTCGGCGAGCTGGAGGCGGTGGAATACCTGCTCGCGCAGGGCAGACGCCCCGCCCGCACGCTCTACCTGGCCTTCGGCGAGGATGAGGAGACCTTCAACCGCGGCTCGCGCCGCCTGGCCGAGCGCCTGGCGGCAGAGGGCGTCCGCCTGGCCTTCCTGCTGGACGAGGGAGGCGGACGCATCTGCAGCGCCGCCGCTTACGGCGCGCCGCAGATCTCCTGCATCTCCGTGAACCTGGCGGAAAAAGGCTACGCGGACCTGGAGCTTTCCGTGGAGAGCAGCGGCGGTCATTCCAGCCGGCCCTTCGGCGGCACTTCGCTCGGCATCCTTGCCGCGGCGATCGCGCGGGTCCTGGAGGCGCCGCTCCCAAGGCGCGTCAGCAGCCTGCTCGGACAGAGCTTCGCGGCGCTCGCGCCGGAGATCCGGGAAGAGCCGCTGCGCTCGCTGGCGGAAGCCTACCTGCGCGAGGGCCCGGGCGGCCCCGCGGAGGCGGCCCTTGCGGAACGCTGCATGCAGAGCAAGGATCTTTTCCCCTTCGTCTGCACCACGGTGGCGCCCACCCAGATCGAGGGCGGCAGCAGCGCCCCCAACGTGATGCCGCAGAACATGCGGGCGGTCATCAACTTCCGCCTGGCGGAAGACATGCAGCCGGAGCGGCTGCTCGAGATCTGCCGGGAGGCGGTCGCGGACGAGCGCGTTCAACTGCGCTTCCTGCAGTCCAATCCGCCCTCGCGGACCGCGCGGACGGACGGCACAGGCTTTTCGGAGCTTTCGGAAGCGCTCCGCCGCTTCTATAAAGACGTCGTGGTGCTTCCGACCGCCACGGCCGGCGCCACCGACGCGCGCAGCTACGAGGGCATCTGCGAGCGCTGCCTGCGCTGCAGCCCCTTCGTGATGCCGGACGAGGCCGTCGTGAAGGGCACGCACGGCACGGACGAACACATCAGCCTGCGCTCCTACGCGCAGGGCATCCGCGTTCTGATCTCCTTCCTGGAGCAGAGCTGTTATTGACAGATACGCGTTTCATTTTCATTTCTCCTTACAGGGCCTGTCCGGCTTGCCGGGCGGGCCCTGTCGTCTTGCCAAAGGAAAAGATATCAAGTATAATCATAAAGTTAAGGATGGAAGAGAGCATTGCGTAAAAGACCTGCAAAACCCCGAGCGATCTTCCGGGCCGTAGCCCTGCTGCTGGCCCTTTTTCTGCTGTGCGGGCTCTCCGGCTGCACCACGCTGGACGCTTTCCTGGACAGCATCTCCCCGGCGCCTGAAAACAGCCGGGCGGTGAAGATCGGCGTGCTGGAGCCGCTCTCCGGCGTGGACGAAAAGGCGGCGCAGGCGGAGATCCGCGGCATCGAGCTCGCGCACAAGCTCTATCCGACGGTGCTCGGCCGGGAGGTGGAGCTGGTCTACGCGGACAATCAGTCGGACATCGACATCGCGAAGCGCCGCGCGGAGGAGCTGCGGGACCTCGGCGTCAGCCTCGTGCTGGGCAGCTATGACAACCTGCTCTTCCTCGCGGAGAAGTACGTCTTTGAAGACGCGCAGATCCCCGCGATCTCCATCACCGGCACCAACCCGCTGCTCACGGTGGGCAGCCAGTACAGCGTGCGGGCCTGCTACGTGGATACCTTCCAGGGCATCGCGGCCGCGAAGTACTTTTACGAGGACCTCGGCGTGGACAGCGTGGCCATCTGGAAGCAGCGCGACGACGACTACGGCAGCGCCATGGCGCAGAGCTTCGCGGAAAAGCTCCGCAGCATCAGCGGCAACGAGAACGCCATCAGCATGACCATGGAGTTCGGCGCGGACCAGGAGGATTTCGAGCCGCAGCTCTCCCTGCTGCAGACGGCGGGCGTGCAGAACATCTATATGCCCTGCAGCGCCGAGAAGGCCGCCAAGCTGATCTCCCTGTGCAGGGAGCACGGCCTGCACTATTTCTTCGTCGGCACGCAGCGCTGGGGGGATGAGGACATCCTGCAGTACGGCGGCGATCTGGAAGGCGTCACCTTCACCTCGGTCTTCGACGAAGAGGCGGAGCTGACGGAACGGGCGCAGGTCTTCCGGGAAGCCTATGCCGCGGCCTACGGAGAAGAGGACATCCCCGAGGCGGCCGCCCTCGGCTACGACGCCTATCTCCTTGCCCTGAGCGCCATCGAGACGGCGGGCCGGGCGGACGACAGGCAGCTGATCATGGAGACGCTCTACTCCATGCGCGGCTTTGCCGGCGTCACGGGCGACATCGATCTGGACGCGAACGGCGATCCCATCCGATCCTTCATCATCAAGCGCATCCGGGACGGCGCCTACGTCTACGAGGACAAGGCCGAGCCGAACTGGGGCGACGGGGAGAACGCGCCGCTGAACAACGTGGCGCCGCTGGAAGAAAACCTGATCGACGCTGCCATCGAGCAGCTGAAGACACAGTCGGAAGCGCCGGACGGCGCGGGCGACGAAACGCCCGCGGCGGGCACGGCGGCAGAATAGAGCAAACAGAGCCGTTTGGCAGAAAGGGATCCCTATCATGGACGTGGAAAGCAAGATCATTCTCGTATTGGACAGCATCCGGCCGTACCTGCAGGAGGACGGAGGAGACGTGGAGTTCGTCTCCTACGACCCGGAGACGCAGGTGGTGCAGGTGCGCCTGCAGGGGCACTGCGACGGCTGCCCCTTCGCGCAGATGACGGTCAAGAACACCATCGAAGCCGTCATGCAGGAGATCATCCCCGAGATCGCGGAAGTGGTCGCGGTACAGGAATGATGGCAGGCACGATGCGGCAATACAAGTTCTCCCTCGCGCACGTCTTCCTTGCCGCGGTCTCGCTCGTCCTGACGGCGATGCTCTTTCTGGCCAGCGGCTGCGGCGGCAGCCCGGTGACGCCGGGCGGCAGCGTCACGGTGCCGGTGGAGCCGGAAGTGATCGAAGAGCCGCCGGAAGAGCCGGTCTCCCTGCGCATCCTCTGCGTGGGCGACGTCATGGCGCACGAGACCCAGATCAAGGCGCAGTACGTCTCCGCGGAGAGCGGCTACGACTTCACGGACAATTTCCAGTACGTCGCGAAATACATCGCGGACGCAGACGTGGCGATCTGCAACGTCGAGACCACCTTCGCGGGCGGAAAGCCGACGGGCTATCCTTCCTTCAACGCGCCCGACGAGCTTGCGGCGGCCCTCGCGGCGGCCGGCTTCGACACCGCCGTCACCTGCAACAACCACAGCCTGGACAAGGGGCGCTCCGGCCTGGAGCGCACGCTGCAGATCCTGCGGGAGCAGGGCTTCCGCACGGCGGGCACCCAGCTGGAGGGAGAGAAGGAATACACCATCTTTGACGTGAAGGGCATCCGCGTCGGGCTGGTGGGCTTCACCTACGAGACCCAGTCCGTGGGCGGCGGCCGCTACCTCAACGGCAGCAGCATCTCCTCCTCCATCGATCCGCTGATCAACAGCTTTTCCTACGAATACATCGAGCAGGACCTCGAAAAGATCCGCGCGGACATCAACGCCGCCCGGGCCGAGGGCGCGCAGATCGTCATCCTCTACATGCACTGGGGCGAGGAGTATCAGAACAGCTTCAACCCCTGGCAGGAACGCCTGGCGAAGGAGCTGATCGAGATGGAGCCGGACATGATCTTCGGCTCGCACCCGCACGTCTGCCAGAGCGCGGCGCTCTACACGAACTCCCGCGGCAAGCAGATCCCGGTCTTCTACTCCATGGGCAATTTCATCTCCAACCAGCGCGCGGAGACGCTGAGCAACCGCTACACGGAGAACGCCATCATCGCGGGCGTCGACCTCAGCATCCTGGCGAGCACGGGAGAGATCACCGCCATCGACTGGAACGTGCAGCCCCTCTGGCTGGACCGCTACAGCGCCGGCGGCCGCTATCACTACGCCCTGATCCCGCTGGACGGCGATCTGGAAAACAACCCGGATCTCGCGAAGAGCGGGCATCTGAACCGGGCGAAGCAGTCCCTGCAGGACGCGCTGAACATGTACGGCGTGAGCCGGATCCGATATTAAAGGAGGCATTCCATGGCTTTGAGCCCCATACCGGTGCGCGGCACCAGAGATTTCCTTCCCGCTGAGATGCGTCTGCGCGACGCCATGCAGAGCATCATCCTGAGGAGCTACAGCGAGAACGGCTACCAGCGGATCCACACCCCCATCCTGGAGGACGTGGAGCGCCTGGACAAGAGCGAGGGCGGCGAGAACCTGAACATGATCTTCAAGATCCTGAAGCGGGGGCAGAAGCTGGACCTCGGCAAGGCGGATCTGCAGGAGAAAGACCTGACGGATCTGGGCCTGCGCTTCGATCTGACCCTGCCGCTGAGCCGCTATTTCGCGAACAACCGCAACGAGCTGCGCACGCCCTTCAAGGTCATCCAGATCGGCGAGGTCTTCCGCGCGGAGCGCCCGCAGAAGGGCAGGCTGCGCGAGTTCTATCAGTGCGACATCGACATCATCGGCGACCCCTCGGAGGACGCGGAGATCGACCTGATCCACACCACGGCCAAGACCCTGGGCGCGCTGGGCTTTCGCGATTTCACCATCCGCGTCAACGACCGGCAGATCCTCTTCGACGTCATCGAGAGCGCGGGCTTCCCGAAGGAGGACGTGCTGAGCGTCTGCATCACCTTCGACAAGCTGGACAAGATCGGCCCGGCGGGCGTGGAGGAGGAGCTGCGCGGCAAGGGCTTCCCGGACGCGGCGGTGGACCGCTTCCTGGAGCTGCTGGGCGGCGACGCCCTCGGCAGCCTGGAGCAGGCGGCGCCCTTCTGCAGCAGCCCGGAGACCCCAAGGCGGCTCGCGCGGATCCTTTCGACCACCTCGGCGCTCTCCGAAGGGAAGTATCAGATCGTCTACGACAAGTCGCTCGTGCGCGGCATGGGCTATTATACCGGCACCATCTTCGAGATCTCCTGCCCGGGCTTCCCCGGCTCCATCGCCGGCGGCGGCCGCTACGACAAGATGGTCGGACGCTTCCTGGGCGAAGACATCCCCGCGGTGGGCTTCTCCATCGGCTTCGAGCGGATCTCCGAGATCCTGCTCGGCGGCGGCGAAGCGCCCTTCCCGCTGGGCGGCAGCCGCATGGCGCTGCTCTACGGAGAGGAGGACGACTACGCGGCGGTCATCCGCGAGGCGGACCGTCTGCGGGCGCAGGGAGAGCTCATCTGCACGCTGAAAAAAGGAAAGAAGCTCGGCAAACAGCTCGCCGCGCTGGAGCGAGACGGATTCGACGGCTGTTATTTCTTCGGGCAGGCGGAGGCGAAGCGCTTCGGCGAGGCGCAGGGCGAATAGGAGGCGAAGGCGATGTCCTATCTGGATCGCATCGATAGTTATAAGGAAGAAATGATCGCCGCGCTGGCGGATCTGGTGGCCTTTCCCAGCACGCAGCAGCCCGCGGCGGAGAACGCGCCCTTCGGCGCGGCCGTGGACGGCGCGTACCGCTACATGCTGAAAAAGGCGGAGGCGGACGGCTTCGCGGTCTTCGACGACGACGGCTGGGGCGGCCACATCGAGTACGGCCAGGGCGAGAAGGTCCTGGGGCTCCTGGCGCATCTGGACGTCGTGGACGTGGGCGAGGGCTGGGACAGCCCGCCCTTCGAGCTGAGCCTGCGCGACGGGAAGCTCTACGGCCGCGGCACCGCGGACGACAAGGGCGGCGTGCTGATCTCCTATTACGCCATGAAGGCCCTGAAGGACGAAGGCATCCTGCCGCGGCAGCGGATCCGCCTGGTGCTCGGCCTGGACGAGGAGAAGGGCTGGAAGGGCATGGAACACTATCTCGCCCGGGTGGGAGAGCCGGATCTCAGCCTCTCCCCGGACGCGGACTTCCCGCTGATCATCGGCAACAAGGGCGTGCTCTTCTGCGATCTGGCGGGCCGCTTCGAGAAGTCTGCCGGAGAGGGCCTGCGCCTGCGCAGCCTGAACGGCGGCCTGGCCCCCAACATCGTGCCGGGCAAGGCGACCGCCCTGATCAACGGCCCGGACTACGCCGGGGTGCGCGAGAAGCTCGCGGCCTACCGGGAGCGGACGGGCTACAAGCTGAAGGCGGTCGGCAAAGGAAAGAGCCTGGAGATCAGCGCCGAAGGGCGCTCGGTCCACGGCTCGCTGCCCTGGGACGGCCTGAACGCCATCTCGGTGCTGCTGGACTTCCTGCAGGAGCTGAAGTTCGCGAACGAGTCGCAGAACGATTTCATCGCGTTCTATAACAAACATCTGCAGTTCTATTATCTGGGCGAGGGCATGGGCTGCGCAGACGAAGACGAGCTCTCCGGCAAGCTGACGCTGAACGTGGGGCAGATCGCGCTGGACGAGGCGGATTTCCGCGTCTCGCTGGACATCCGCTACCCCATCCATGGCAGCGAGCAGAAGGTCTTCGACGCGCTCGCGGCGGCCGCGACGCCCTGCGGCTACGGCGTGGTGAAGGTGGACAGCAAGCGCCCGGCCTACATCCCCGAGGACGATCCCGTGGTGCGGACGCTGATCGACTGCTACCGCCGTCACAGCGGCGACACGGAGAGCCGGCCGATGGTCATCGGCGGCGCCACCTACGCGCAGGCGGTCTCCCGCGGGCTGGCCTTCGGGCCGGTCTTCCCGGGCCGTCCCGACGTGATCCACCAGTCCAACGAGTATTTCTCCGTGGACGATCTGATGATGTCCACGCGCATCTACGCGGACGCGCTCTACGCGCTCTGCTGCGGGGAAGAGGCATAGCGCCGCCGGCGCGGGGAAGGAAGGCTTCGGCATGAACGAACGAAGCGGGGCGGCTCCGGGCAAAGGAGCCGTCTGTCAATTTTTGCTGAAGAGCCCGGAGGAGACCAGGCAGCTCGGCCTGCGCATCGCGGAGCGGCTGAAGGCAGGGGACCTGCTCGCCATGAGCGGCGACCTCGGCGCCGGCAAGACCACGCTCACGAAGGCGATCGCGGAGGGCCTCGGCGTGCGCGAGATGGTCCAAAGCCCCAGCTATACCATTTTGCGGGAGTATCACAGCGGCCGCCTGCCGCTCTACCACTTCGACGTTTACCGCCTGGAGGATCCTTCGGAGATGTACGAGCTGGGCTATGAGGAGTACTTCTACGGGGACGGGGTCTCGGTGGTGGAATGGGCCGGCCAGGTGGCCGACTTCCTGCCGCCCGGCGCCCTGCGGCTCCGCATGGAATACGGCGCGGCCGAAGACGAGCGCGTCTGTACGATAGAAGGGATGGAACTATGATGATCCTTGCGCTGGAGAGCAGCGGCCCGCGGGCTTCCGTGGCCCTCTGCGACGCAGCGGGAACGATCCGCGAGCGCGTATCCGAGCGGCAGCTCTCCCATCTGGAGGAGCTGATCCCGCTGACGGACGCGCTGCTGAAAGATTGCGGATCGACAATAGACGATATAACGGCGATCGCAGTCTCCCGCGGGCCCGGTTCCTTTACGGGCATCCGCATCGGCATGGCCACGGCGAAGGCGCTCGGCTTCGCGCGCGGCCTGCCGCTGATCGCCGTGCCGACGCTGGAGAGCTTCGTCTTCAACGGCGCGCCGGAAGGCACGGCGGTCTGTCCGATCTTCGACGCCCGCCGCGATCAGGTCTACGGCGGCGTCTTCCGCCGCAGGGCCGGGAAGAACGAGACGCTGGTGGAGGAGGGCGCGTATTCAATAGAAGAATTCCGCGCTTTGGCGGGCGCCGCCCTGCGGGACGGGGACGAATCGCTCTGGTACGGGGACGGGCTGAAGGCCTACGGGGAGGCGGCGCTGGCCGCCGCGCCGGCGGCGCAGCGCTGGTCCTTCGCCCCGGAAGCGCTGCGCC
>JAEELK010000004.1 GCA_016282655.1 Bacillota bacterium
CGGCGTTGAAGATATCACCGGCGGAGGGGACCTCGGACATGCCGGCGATCTCCACGGGAACGGAGGGGCCCGCCTCGGTGATCCGCTCGCCCCGGTCGTTGGTCATGACCCGGACGCGGCCCACCGCGGTGCCCGCGATGATGATGTCGCCGGTGCGCAGGGTGCCGTTCTGCACCAGCACGGTCATGATGGGGCCCCGGCCCTTGTCCAGCCGGGCCTCCACCACCGTGCCCTTGGCGGGACGGTTGGGGTTGGCCTTCAGCTCCATGACCTCGGCCTGGAGCACCAGATTCTCCAGCAGCTCCTCCACGCCCTCGCCGGTCTTGGCGGAGATGGGGACCACGATGGTCTCGCCGCCCCACTCCTCGGGGACCAGGTCGTACTTGGTGAGATCCTGCTTGATCCGCTCGGGATTGGCCCCGGGCAGGTCCATTTTGTTCACGGCCACCACGATGGGGGTCCCGGCGGCCTTGGCATGGTTGATGGACTCGATGGTCTGGGGCATGATGCCGTCGTCGGCAGCCACCACCAGGATGGCCACGTCCGTTACCATGGCGCCGCGGGCGCGCATGGTGGTAAAGGCCTCGTGACCCGGGGTGTCCAGGAAGGTGACCGGGCTGCCGTTGACCATGACCCGGTAGGCGCCGATGTGCTGTGTGATGCCGCCGGCCTCGCCGGCCACCACGTTGGCGCTGCGGATGCGGTCCAGCAGGGAGGTCTTGCCGTGGTCCACGTGGCCCATGACCACCACCACGGGGGCGCGGGGCTCCAGCTCGTCCTCGGTATCCTTCCGGTCGTCGATCAGCCGGTCTTCCACGGTGACGACCACCTCGCGCTCCACCTTGCAGCCCATTTCCATGGCCACCAGAGCGGCGGTGTCGTAGTCGATCACGTCGGAGATGGACGCCATCACGCCCAGCTTGATGAGCTGCTTGATGACCTCCACGGCGGTCTTCTTCATGCGGTTCGCGAGCTCGCCGACGCTGATCTCATCCGGGATGGAAACCTTGACGGGCGCCTTCTTGGCGATCTCGAACTGCAGGCGCTGCATCTTGTCCCGCTCCTCCTGCCGGCGCTTGGCGCTGGCGGCCGCGGTCTGCTGCCGCTGCTTGTTCTTGCCCACGATCTGCTTTTTGCCGCCGCTGCCGCCGCCGTCGCGACGGAAGCCGCCCTTCTCGCCGGCCATCTGGTCGAACTTCTCGTCGTACTTGGAGAGGTTCGTATGCGCGCTGCCGCGCGTGTCGATGACGCGCTTCTCGGGCATCTGCCGCGGGGTGTGCGGCTGCTGCCCGCCCTTGCCGGGCTTTGCCGCAGACGGCTGCTGTGCGGGCGCGGTCTTCTCGGGCGCCGCGCTCTTTTCGGGCGCCTTCTTCGCGTCCTCCTTCTTTTCGGCGGGCGCGGGAGCTTCCTGCTTCTTCTCCTTCTTCGGCGGCTCGGGAACCGCAAACACCTCGGAGATGTCCTGCATCTGATGATGCTGCGTCAGGTATTCGAAGATCAGCGAAAGCTCCTCATCCTCCAGGACCTGCATATGGTTCTTGGGCGTCGTGGCATACTCCGTCAGGATGCTCGAAATGTCCTTCGAGCCCAGATTGAAATCCTTCGCGACCTCATGCACTCTGTATTTGATCAAACTCATATGGCAGTCCTCCTCTTACCGGTCTTCTTGTTCTTTTCATGGGTCTTGGCCTCCGCGCGGCGTCTCTCGGCCTTCTCATGCCGCGCGGCGAGCTGCGCCGCCGCTTCGCCGTAGCGCTGCGGGTCCTCTCCGGCCAGAAACGCCAGCATGCTGTCCGCCAGCCCGACATCCGTCACGGCGGCCATGCTGCAGCCGCCTTTTCCCGTTGCGGCGGAGATCTCTTCCTTGCTCTGCGGGATGCGCAGTAGCGGAACGTCGCGGCCGTGGACGAAGCCCTGCGCGCGGCGCAGCGCGTTGTCCGAGGCGTCGGCGGCCAGAAATACGGCCTTTGCCTTTCCGCCGCGTACCGCCGCGCCCGTGTCCTCCTCGCCGAGCTCCAGAAGCCCGGCCTTGCGCGCGATGGAGAAATATCGAAGCAGCTTATCCATCGCCCGCCTCCATCTGCGCCGTGAGCTGCGCGTAGATCTCCTCGGGGATCTTCACCTCAAACGCGCGCTCGATCGCTCTGCTGCGGATCGCGCGCTTGAGGCATTCCTCACTGCGGCACACATAGGCGCCGCGTCCGGGAGCTTTGCCGCGAAAGTCCAGCGATACGCCGCCGTCCGGCGCGCGTACGACGCGCAGCAGCTCCTTCTTCGGCTTCATCTCGCGGCAGCCGAGGCATTGCCGCATCGGTATCTTTTTCGGCATTCCGCTCCCTCCTTTCCCGGTGAAAACGCCGAGTTTTCCGGATTCAGGCCTCGCTCAGAGGCTTGATGTCGATCTTGTAGCCGGTCAGCTTCGCGGCGAGGCGGGCGTTCTGCCCCTCCTTGCCGATGGCCAGAGACAGCTGCGTGTCCGGCACGATGACGCGGCAGCTCTTGCCCTCGTCGAGCAGCGTGACGCTGATGACCTCCGAGGGGGACAGCGCGGA
>JAEELK010000049.1 GCA_016282655.1 Bacillota bacterium
CGGTCGCCGGTCCGCCCCTCGCGGTAGCAGGCCGTGCAGAAGGAAGGAATGTGGTTTTGCTCCATGAGCCAGCGCACCACCTCGTCCAGCGTGCGCTGGTCGCTCACGTCGAACTGCTCGGTGTCGTGCGGGCGCTCCGCCTCGGCATAGCCGCCCACGCTGGTCCGGGAGGCGCCGCTCACCTGGCTCACGCCCAGGCGCAGCAGCTTTTCGCGGACCTGCTGGCTCTCTCTCGTGGAGATGATGATGCCCGTATAGGGCACCGCCAGGCGGATGCATGCCGTGATCTTCGCGAAGGTCTCGTCGTCGATGCCGTTGTCGAACTCGTCCGGATCGATGTCGTCCGCGCGCTTCAGCCGCGGCACGCTGATGGTGTGCGGGCCGACGCCGAAGGCCGCTTCGAGGTGCTCCGCGTGCATGATGAGCCCCGCGAACTCGTATTTGTACAGCTCCAGCCCGAAGAGCACGCCCAGGCCCACGTCGTCGATGCCGCCCTGCATGGCGCGGTCGTGCGCTTCCGTGTGATACGCGTAGTCGTGCTTCGGCCCCGTGGGGTGCAGCCGCAGATAGCTTTCCTTGTGATAGGTCTCCTGGAAGAGGATGTAGGTGCCGATGCCGGCCTCCTTGAGCTTGCGGTAGTTCTCCACCGTGGTCGCCGCGATGTTCACGTTGATCCTGCGGATGTCGCCGTTCTTGTGGTGCACGGAATAGATGGTCTGGATGCATTCCAGGATGTATTCGATGGGATTGTTCACCGGGTCCTCGCCGGACTCGATGGCCAGGCGCTTGTGGCCCATGTCCTGCAGCGCGATGACCTCCGCCCGGACCTCCTCCTGCGTGAGCTTCCGCCGCGGGATGGTCTTGTTCTTCAGATGATAGGGGCAGTAGAGACAGCCGTTGACGCAGTAGTTGGAAAGGTAGAGCGGGGCGAAGATGACGATGCGGTTGCCGTAGTAGGCCTGCTTGATCTCCTCCGCGATCTTGTAGATCTCCCGGATCCTCTCCGGGTCCTCGCAGGCCAGCAGCAGCGAGGCTTCTCTGTGGCTGAGGCCGGCGCAGACGTAGCCGGTCTCCGTCTTGCGGGGGCGCGCCTTGTCCAGGATCTCGTCGATCAGGGCAAGGTCGTTCTTGTGCGCCTCGGCCCAGGCCAGGGTCTCGCGGATCTCTCCGTCGTGGATGAATTCCTCCGCTTTCAAAGATTTGGGATCATAATTGCTCATTGATATTACTTCCTTTCTTCGGGGTCAGTATGCACTTCCCCCTGAGATGCGATGGTTTGGATGACGCGGGCCTCGCTCAGACGGCTTTTGCCGGACGCGGGTCGCCCCTGCCCGCCTCGATCCGGCAGCCGACGCCCGCAAAGCGCACCGCCAGATCCCGCAGGCCCTCCGCGGCTTCCGCGCCGCTCGAGAGCTTGCCGTTGTAGATCTCGTACTTCGCCCGCACGTCCGGAGGCGAAAGGTTGGGCATCACCACGTTCGCGCCCGCAAGGAGCCCCTTTTCCCGGCCCTCCGGATGGATGCTCCCGAGCGCCGTGGTGGCCGGCAGCAGCAGGGCCGGCAGCATGAGGCGCAGGATGCTCAGAAGATAGAGCGTGAGCTCCAGGCTGCCCGCCGGCTCCGTCCCGAAGGGCGTGTCCCTGTGCGGCAGGAAGGGTCCGATGCCGCACATCTCCGGCCGGAAGTCCTCGATGAACTTCAGGTCCTTCGCGAGATGCGCCGCCGTCTGGAAGGGTGCCCCGACCATGAAGCCGCAGCCGACCTGATAGCCCAGCTCCCGCAGCGTCCGCAGACAGTCCATGCGGTCCTCGAAGGACATCTCCCGCGGGTGCAGCTTTGCGTAGAGCGCCGGGTCCGCGGTCTCGTGGCGGAGCAGGTAGCGGTCCGCGCCGGCTTCCTTCAGCCGCGCGTAGCTCTCGCGGCTGCGCTCGCCGAGCGAGAGGGTCACCGCGGCGTCCGGATGGCGCTCCTTGAGCGCCGCGACCAGCGGGACGAGAAGCTCGTCCGTAAAGGCCGCGTCCTCCCCGCCCTGCAGCACGAAGGTCCGAAAGCCCAGCGCGTAGCCCCCCGCAGCGCAGGCCAGGATCTCCTCCGGGCCGAGCCGGTAGCGCGCGCAGCGCCGGTTGCCGCGCCGCAGACCGCAGTAATAGCAGTCGTTCCTGCAGAAGCTGCTGATCTCGATGAGGCCGCGGAGGAAGACGCCGTCGCCGTAGACGCGCTTTCGGACCGCCAGCGCCTTTTCCGCGAGGAGCGCGGCCGTCTCAGGCGTTCGCTCCGCGATCAGCCGCTCGTAGTCCTCTTCCGAAAGGCTCTGCTCCGTCTCCAGCCGCTCGATGCGGCGGAGCGTTTCCGCCGGGATCATCCCTGCACGCCGGAATAGACGGTCTTGGCGCTGACGCCCGGCAGATTGCCGATCTTGCCCGCGAGCGCGGAGACCGCGTCCTGCGGCGCGTCCAGCACCACGCTGATGATGTTGACGTTCCGCTGGCGATAGGGCAGGCCCATCCGGCCGATGATGTATTCTCCGTACTCGTGCAGGAGGCGGTTGAGATTCTCGATGTCCCCGCCCTTCTCCACGATGACGCTGATGACTGCGACTCTGGTTTCCATGCTTTTCTCCTTTCCGCATAAAAAACGCCGCACCTGCGGCACAGGTACGGCATAGGCAGCCCTGCAGCGCGCGCAGCACGGCGGGACCGATCAACGTTGTTCCGTACCTTACCGTCAGCAGAGGCAGCGCCTCTCCTTCTTCTCAGGCAAAACGTTCTTTTGAAGTTGCGACAATCGTAGCATCTGCTGAACAGGCTGTCAACAAAAACTCTTGCTCTATAGAATAATTATATAGCTCTGCGCGGACGCCCCGCACGGGAAGGCCTCTTCAACGCGCCCCGGCCGGCTCAGCGCCTCAGATAGGCCGAAGAGACCGGGAATTCAAAATACGTGTCCGGGTAGGGCTCATCCTCCAGCACGAAGTGCCACCACTCGCAGTCGATCGGCTGAAAGCCGTTGCGCAGCATCACGTGCCGCAGGATCATGCGGTTCTCGTACTGCTCCTCCGTGATGCCCCGGTAATCCGGATGCGATTCCTCGCCGAAAAAATCGAAGGGGCCGCCCATGTCCACTTCTTTTCCGCTCCGCATGTCCAAGAGCGTCAGGTCGATGGCGCTGCCGCGGCTATGGCTCGACTGCTTCGCGATGTAGCCCCGCGCGAAGAGCTCCTGCTTCTCCAGCGCCGGGTAGAAATAGGGCTTCATGCGGACGTCCTGGTCCTCGATGCCCCAGAGGACGAAATGCTTCACCGCGCAGGCCGGGCGATAGGCGTCGAAGACCTTCAGCCGGTAGCCCTGCACCATCAGCTCGTTCGCGGCCGAGCGCAGCGCCCGGGCCGCCTCCAGCGTCAGGAGCGCGCAGGGTTCCTCATAGCCGTCGATCCGTTCGCCGATGAAGTTGTAGGTGGAGTAATAGCGGATCTCCTGCACGATCTGCGGCACGTAGTCCGCGAGCAGCACGAAGCCGCCGGAGTTCATGTTTGCGCGGGTCATCGTCTTTCAGCCCTCCTCTTCCGATATCCTGTTTATATCACCGCCGCGGCGCTTTCGCAAGAAAGAAAGAGGGATCCGCTCTGGATCCCTCCTTTGGAGCTACCGGCCGGATTCGAACCGGCGACCTGCTGATTACGAATCAGCTGCTCTACCAGCTGAGCCACGGTAGCACGCGCGGCCTTGGCCGCAAAGATAATATTAGCAAGGAAGCGCGGCGGCGTCAAGTCAGAATCGCTCGTGATCACAGCCGGGCAGTCCCGGCTCAAAGAAGCAAACGCTGCGGTAATCGCAGTATCTGCAGGCATCGACGCTGTTCTGCCTGCTGCCCCGGGCGCACTTGGGCCGGGCCGCGGTCTCGCCGCTCTTCATGCGCAGGCAAAGCTTGCCGAGGAGCTCCTCCACGCGCTGCTGCAGCTGCGCGAAGGCTTCCTCGCTGAGCAAAGAGGCGCTCTCCTGCAGGCTGCCGTCCGTTTTGCGCCGGACGGGAAGGATCTCGGAGGGCCCGGAAAAGCCGCTGCCGTCCAGATTCTCCACGAGCTGCGGATCGTCCGGCAGGATCCCGTTCAGCCGGTAGAGCTTCCTGGTCTCCGCTTCCAGCTTGCTCTCGTCGGTCTTGTCCAGGTCGATGCGGCCGTCGTTCACGCGGAAATAGAAGACGCCGCCGGGGCGCAGGGTCTTCCGGCCGCCGAGCGCCGCCTGCAGATAGAGCATGAGCTGCAGGCGCCAGCCCGCTTCCACTTCGCGCAGGTCGAAGCTCTCGCTGCCGGCTTTGTAGTCTATGACGCGCGCGTAACCGCCCGCGATCTCGTCCAGGCGGTCGATGCGGCCGTAGATCTGCACCGTCTCCCCCTCGCTCTCGACCTGGATGGCGGGCAGGCCGCCGCCGCTCCCGAAGGGCA
>JAEELK010000050.1 GCA_016282655.1 Bacillota bacterium
CAGTTCGGCGGCGACGACCAGTGGTCCAACATGCTGGGCGGCACAGAGCTTATCCGCAAGAAGCTGGGCAAGGACGCCTACGCCATGACCATCACCCTCCTTACCGACTCCAACGGCACCAAGATGGGGAAGACCGCGGGCAACGCCGTCTGGCTCGACCCCAATAAGACCTCGCCGTTTGATTTCTATCAGTACTGGCGCAATGTGGACGACGCGGATGTGATGAAATGCATCCGAATGCTGACCTTCCTCCCGCTGGAGCAGATCGACGAGATGGACAAGTGGACCGGCAGCGACCTCAACCGGGCGAAAGAGATCCTGGCGCTGGAGTTGACGACCATGGTGCACGGCGAAGCGGAAGCGAAGAAGGCCGAGGCCAGCGCCAGAGCGCTCTTCGGCGGCCGCGGGGATGCGGAGAACATGCCCGTGACCGCGCTGACGGACGCGGATTTCACCGACGGTGTTGTGGACATCCTGACGCTCCTGGTGAAGACCGGACTGTGCTCTTCCCGCGGCGACGCGCGCCGCAACGTGGAGCAGGGCGGCGTCACGGCCGGCGACGAGAAGGTGACCGATATCGGCAAGACCTTCGGGAAAGAGGCGTTCCGGGACGGCCTGATCCTGCGCCGCGGAAAGAAGAATTACAAAAAGCTGATCGTCGAGTGATCGGCAGACCGTTCCGGCGAACGGCCCGTCCCGCACGGAGTACGGGAGGCCCTGCGGGAAAAACTGTTAAGAGGGGACGCGAGTTCCCTCTTAACGTTCTGTTGTCGGAAAGCGGGCGCCGCGAAACGGCCCCGGCGGTCCGTTTGGGCCGCCGGAGCGGCGCCGACAGTTTGAACGAATTGTAAATCCGGAGAATCTCGGACGATATTTCTTGACCTGATACGCTTTTGGAAGTAAAATATATCTTCAGGAACAAAGCGCATGAAAGCGGGGTGGGCGATTGAAAAAGAACAAAGGAAAAGGCGGGATCGGAGGCTTCCTCGCGATCCTTCTGCTGATCATTCTGCTGAGCAGCGGCGTATTCCGCAGCCTGGTCGTGGGGCTGCTTGGCCTTGGCCTGCTGGCTGCGGCATTCTTCATCATCCGCGCCGTCGTCAAGGCGGTCAAGGAGGACAGCAACCCGGCCCGCAACCCGGTCGATGTGAGCACAAAGGGCGTCAACCAGAAAAAAGCGGAGCAGGGAGGCCCGGCAGCCCGGCCTGCCGCGCAGCCGAAGCCCGCGGCCAAAAAGACATACCCGCCTGAGGTGCAGGCGGTGGTGGACGAGGGCAAGCGCGCCCATACGGAGCTGGAGCATCTCTATGCCACCATTCCGAACCTCTCCGTGAAGGCGAAGATCCGCGAGCTCATCAACGTCTCCGACAAGATCATCGAGGACGCGGTCAACGACCCCAGCGACGTCCCGCAGATCAAGAAATTCCTCGACTATTATCTCCCGACGACGATCAAGCTGCTGAACGCCTATGACCGCATGGGCGCCCAGGGCATCGAGGGGAACAACATCTCCGGCACCATGCAGAGCATCGAAGAGATGCTGGACACCGCCGTCGGCGCCTACAAGAAGCTGCTGGACAGCCTGTTTGCCAACCAGGCGCTGGATGTGGAGACCGATATTGAAGTGATGAACACCCTGCTCAAGCGCGAGGGCCTTGCGGAAGGCAGCGTCGGCGTGGCGGGGTTCGGCAAATAATACAAATCAACAAAGGAGAATGGAACGATGGACGAGAACAAAGGCTTCGATTATATCCCCAAGCTGACGCTGGATCCGGCTGCCGCCGCCGCTGTGCAGGAGGCCCCCGCGGAAGTCCTTGCGAAGGCGGAAAAAGAGGTCGTCTCCGAGCGCCCCGAGCTGGAAAAGCTCTCCGAGGCGGAACAGGCCGCCGTGCGTGAGTTTGCAAAGCAGATCGACGTTACCAATACCAATCAGGTGCTGTCCTACGGCGCCGCTGCGCAGACGAACATCTCCGAGTTCTCCACTGCGGCGCTGGGCAACGTCCGCACGAAGGATCTGGGCGAAGCCGGCGGGATGCTGTCCGACCTTGTGGTGGAGCTGAAGGGCCTGAGCTTTACGCCGGAGGAGAAAAAGGGCATCAAGGGCATCTTCAGGAAGACGGCAAACAACCTCGCCGCGATGAAGGCCCAGTACAACAAGGCGGAGGTCAATGTCGACCGGATCACCGCCGAACTGGAAAAGCACGAGCGCGTCCTGCTGAAGGACATTGCCACCATGGACAAGATGTATGAGATGAATCAGGCCTATTTCAAGGAACTGACGATGTACATCCTGGCCGGACAGATCAAGTGCAAGGAGCTGCGCGAGGTGGATCTGCCCAAGCTGCAGCAGAAGGCGGTGGAGACCGGGCTGCCGGAGGACGCGCAGGCCGCCAACGACTTCGCGAACATGATCGGCCGCTTTGAGAAGCGGATCCACGATCTGGAGCTGACCCGCATCATCTCCCTGCAGATGAGCCCGCAGATCCGCCTGATCCAGAACAACGACAGCCTGATGGCGGAGAAGATCCAGACCAGTATCGTCAACACCATCCCCCTCTGGAAGAGCCAGATGGTGCTTGCGCTCTCCATGGAGCACAGCAAGCAGGCGATGGAGGCGCAGCGGGAGGTTTCCGACGTGACGAACGAACTGCTGAAGAAGAATGCCGAAATGCTCCATCAGGGCAGCATCGGCGTCGCGCAGGAGAGCGAGCGCGGCATCGTGGAGCTGGAAACGCTCAAGCATACGAACCAGGAGCTCATCAACACGCTGGAGGAGGTCCGCCAGATCCAGGAGGACGGCCGCAAGCGCCGCGCCGAGGCGGAGGCGGAGCTCGGACGCCTCGAGGGCGAGCTGAAGCAGAAGCTGCTGGAGATCAAGGGCTGAGCGCTCTGAGAACGGGAACAACGCACAGGACTGCATCCGCAGCCCTGTGCGTGTCATGACACGGCATGTGTGCCGGGTGGAGCTGCCGGCGGCCGGACCCGGCAGCCCCTATCTGAAAGCGAAGAAGCGCGCACTTCGCTAGACCAATCTATGCTGCGCCGCCGGAGCTTGCGCCCGGCCGCGCCGCTGCGCGCGAGATCATTGATTTGGAGGACCTGACGATGCTGAAGATTGCTCCTTCCATTCTCTCTGCCGATTTCGTGAATCTGGAGGCCGAGTGCGCGGACGCCGTCGCCGGCGGCGCGGACTGGCTGCATCTGGACGTCATGGACGGCATCTTCGTGCCGAACATCACGATCGGGATCCCGGTGGTCAAGTCCCTGCGGCGCGTCACGGACGCGTTTCTGGACGTGCACCTGATGATCGACCGCCCGCAGCGCTATGTGGAGGAATTCTGCCGCGCCGGCGCGGATCTCGTGACGTTCCACGTCGAGGCCGCGCAGCCGCAGGATATCCTGGACGCGCTGCGCTGCGTGCTGGAGCAGGGGAAGAAGGCGGGGCTCTCCGTCAAGCCGAAGACGCCGGCGACGGTGCTTCTGCCGTATCTGGATCTCGTGGACCTCGTCCTCGTCATGACGGTCGAGCCGGGCTTCGGCGGCCAGAAGTTCATGGACGACCAGCTCCCGAAGATCCGCCAGCTGCGCGCCATGCTGGACGAGCTGAACCCCGACTGCGACATCGAGGTGGACGGCGGCATTGACCCGCGCACCGCGCCGCTGGTCAAGGC
>JAEELK010000051.1 GCA_016282655.1 Bacillota bacterium
AGAGACGAAACCCGACGCTTCCTTCGAAGCCCTGCTGCAGCGGGTCGAAGACGATCTGGCGGAGGGGTTCCCCGCCGTCAAGGCAGTCGCCGCGCAGGAGGGAGACCGCGGAGCGATGCGCTCCCTGACCTGGGCCGAGAAGGTATCCCGCATCCTGAAGAGCCTGCTGACCGAGTACGCGCAGAGGGGCGAAGCGATGCTGACCGACACCGGCGTATATGTGTGCACCATATGCGGGTTCGTTTCCGTGGGAAGCGAGCCGCCGGAGATCTGCCCGGTCTGCAAAGCGCCGGGACGGAAAATCGTGAAAGTGGATTGAGGAGGAACAGATGAACGGAAAAGTAGCGGTTCGCACCGTGAGATTGTGCGAAAAAGACTGCCTGTGCCTCTACGTCTGCCCGACGGGCGCGTCCGATACGGAGAACAGCGTGATCGACGCCGATAAGTGCATCGGGTGCGGCGCCTGCGCGGAAGCGTGCCCCGCCAAAGCGATCAGCATGGTCCCGCGGCAATATCCGCCGCAGCAGGAAAAGAAAGAAGCGGTCGCTGCCGCGCTGCGTCAGCTCGTCGCCTCCAAAGCCGGGCAGGAGACGCTCGCCGCATCGCTGCCCGGTCCGCTGGCAAAGGCGTTAGCGATGTCCGACCGCATCATGGCGGAGGATCTCATCCGCGAAGCCGGGTATATGCTCCCGCAGAGCGGGAACACACGGGAATTTCTCAACAGTCTCCTTTCCCATGCGGGAGAGCCCGGATTCCCCGCGGACGCCGTTGAAACGCTCCTTTCCACGCTCGTGTTCACCGATTCGGAGAAAAAGTCCCCGCATGCCGGGACGCAGACGGAGAAGAACCTGCAGGAGGCCTTCTCGGGAGAATCGCAGGCAAGGAACAAGTACACCTATTTCGCCTCGGTCGCCAAAAAGCAGGGATACGAACAGATCGCCGCTCTGTTCCTGCAGACCGCCGAAAACGAAAAGGAGCACGCGAAGCTGTGGCTCCGCGAGCTGGGCGGGATCGGCGGCACGGCAGAGAACCTGACCGCCGCCGCGGACGGAGAGAACCACGAATGGACGGACATGTACGCCGGCTTCGCGGCGACCGCCGAAGCGGAGGGCTTCTCTGCGCTGGCAGCGAGATTCCGCGCCGTCGCCGCCATCGAGAAACATCACGAAGAGCGATACCGCGCCCTTCTGAAAAACGTGCAGACTTCACAGGTCTTTGAGAAAAGCGGCGTGCAGGTGTGGGAGTGCCGCAACTGCGGTCATATCGTCGTCGGCACGAAAGCGCCGGAGATCTGCCCGATCTGCTCGCATCCGCAGAGCTATTTCGAAGTCCGCGCGGAAAACTACTGATCGTTTCCAAGGAGTATCGATATGTCAGATTATTTCGGAAAAGAAGTACCGAAGCTCGGCTTCGGGCTGATGCGTCTGCCGCGGAAGGGGATCGTAACAGACGTTGAACAGCTGAAGACGATGGTCGATCTGTTCCTCGAAGCGGGATTCACCTATTTCGACACCGCATTCGTCTACCCCGGCTCCGAGGCGGCGATCCGCAAGGCGCTCGTTGACCGCTATCCCCGCGCCGCCTATACGCTCTGCACGAAGATCAACGCCTTCGTCGCCCCTACGGAGAAGATGGCGAAGCAGCAGTTCGAATCCAGTCTGGAGCGCACGGGCGCCGGCTTCTTCGATTACTACCTGCTCCATGCGTTCATGGAGAACAACTACAAAAGGTACGACAAATTCCATCTGTGGGATTTCGTGAAGGAGCAGAAGGCCAAGGGGCTCATCAAGTATTTCGGATTCTCGTTCCACGCAGGTCCCGAGCTGCTCGACCGGATCCTCACCGACCACCCGGAGGTCGATTTCATCCAGCTGCAGATCAACTATGCAGACTGGGAGAATCCCTCCGTCGCTTCACGCGCGAACTATGAAGTAGCACGAAAGCATGGTAAATCCATCACCGTCATGGAGCCGGTCAAGGGCGGCAAGCTCGCCGATCCGCCGGAGGAAGTCAAGAAGCTGTTCAGGAGTTACCACCCCGATATGTCCTGCGCCTCCTGGGCAATCCGCTTCGTCGCTTCGCTGGACGGGATCATCACCGTCCTGTCCGGCATGTCCAACGTCGAGCAGATGCAGGACAACCTCTCCTATATGAAGGACTTCAAGCCGCTGAACGAGGAGGAGCAGGAGATCATCCGTCAGGCGCAGCGCATACTCGGACACTCTGCCACGATCCCGTGCACCGCCTGCCACTACTGCACCGACGGCTGCCCGAAGAAGATCGACATTCCGGAGATCTTCGCGGCGATGAACAAGAAGCTCGGCAACGGTCAGGAAGCGGAGGCGGCCGCCGCCTATGCCGCGGCGGCGCCGGAAGGGCACCGCGCCTCGGACTGCATCGGCTGCAGACAATGCGAGCAGGCCTGTCCTCAGCATCTGCCGATCACCCATCGTCGCCAGGACGCCGCCGGGCTGTTCGAGTCATCTCCTCTGTGTATCCACTTTGACACATCGACAAAGCAACGGTCATATTGGGGCTTTCCCGATGTGACCGTTGCTTTGCTTCTATC
>JAEELK010000052.1 GCA_016282655.1 Bacillota bacterium
AGCGGAGACAGGCTGATGCCGCTGGCGGAGTGCAGCAGGGCGCAGATCGTCACGATCCTGGCCCGTTATTTCGCGGACTAAGCGCCCGTTCGCCCGCTTCCATCCGAGGCGGAAACACGACGCATCGAAAAGAAGAGCGGCAGCCCCCCGCGGGCTGCCGCTCTTTTTCTATTCCGGCCAGGCCCGGCTTGACTTATTAGCATTTGCTAACTATAATGTTAGCGGAGGCTAACGATGGACATTCTTCTGAAAGCCGAACACATCTCCAAGGACTACATCACGGGAGAGGTCACCGTGCACGCGCTGCGGGACGTCTCCTTTGATCTGTATCGAAACGAGCTCGTGGTCATCCTCGGCCCCAGCGGCTCCGGCAAAAGCACGCTGCTGAACATCCTCGGCGGCATCGAGACCATCACGAGCGGCAACGTGACCTACGAGGACCATTCCCTGGCCGGCGCAGACCGCGACGCCCTCACCGCCTACCGCCGCGACCACGTCGGCTACGTCTTCCAATTCTACAATCTGCTCCCCGGCCTCACGGCCCTGGAGAACATCGAACTGGCGGGCGAGCTCTCCAAGGATCCCCTCGACGCGCGCACGCTGCTGGAACAGGTGGGGCTCGGCGACCGCGCGGATCACTTCCCCGGCAAGCTCTCCGGCGGCCAGCAGCAGCGCATCGCCATCGCCCGCGCCCTCTGCAAGAATCCGGACCTGCTGCTCTGCGACGAGCCCACCGGCGCGCTGGACAGCCAGTCCGGCCTGCTGGTGCTGGAGGCCATCTACGATTTCTATAAAAAGTACGGAAAGACCGTGGTGCTGATCACCCACAACCGCGACATCTCCCAGATGGCAGACCGGGTCTTCTCCTTCAAGGACGGCATGCTCGTGGACGTCTGCGTCAACGAAACGCCTCTGCGCCCTTCCGAGATCACCTGGTAGTCAAGGCGCTTTGCCCTCCCGAAGACCGCCATGAAACACTTCCGCAGAAACGTCATACGCATCGCCTTCAAGAACAAGGGCTCCTTCCTCGGGGCCGTCCTCATCATCGCCATCGGCGTCTTCATCATGGTGGCCATGCTGGACACCCTGAACAATCTGACCCGCCAGGTCTTCTACTACTACGACGTCTGCGAGATGGCGGACGTCTTCGCCGAGGTCCGCGGCATCTCCGCGGAGGAGCTGGAAGCGCTGAAGGACATCCCCGGCATCGCGCAGGTCTCCGGCAAGATCGCGGAGGATCTGCGCATGCTGACGGACGGGCAGGAGGAGATCGTCACGCTCCACCTCATGTCCTACGACGAAGCGGACGCGCTGAACAAGCTCAGTCTCTCCGCCCCGCCGCAGGAGGAGGATGATCTCTTCATCGGCAAGCGCATGTCCGAGGAATACGGCTTCGTCAAGGGCCAGGAGATCCGCATCCTCCGCGGCGGCGAGACCTTCCGCTTCCGCTATGCCGGCGTCTGCGACGCGCCGAACTACATCTACTCCATCCCGCCGGGCGGCTCCATGACGCCGGACGGCCAGGTCTACGACATCGCCTGCATCGACCGGGCGCGCTATGAAGAGATCACGGGCGGCGCCCGCTTCAGCGAGATCGCCTTCCGCCTCTCGGACGGCTATCGCTACGAAGACGTGCGCAACCAGCTCAGCGTGCGCCTGAGCCCTTACGGCCTCATCTCCCTCACGCCGCGCAAGGATCAGACCAGCTACAGCATGGTGGACGGCGAGCTTGGCGAGCTGATCTCCATGGGAAGCGCCGTGCCGCTGCTCTTCATGGCCATCTCCATCTTCATGATGTACGTGGTCCAGAAGAAGATGATCGAGCAGGACCGCGCGCTCATCGGCACCATGAAGACCATGGGCCTGCGCGACCGGGAGCTCATGGGCGCCTATCTCTGCGAAGGCCTGATCCTCGGCGCCGTCGGCGCCCTCATCGGATGCGTGCTGGCGGCTCCCTTCGGGCGCTTCATGTTCGCCCTCTACATCGATTTCTTCAACCTGCCGGACAACAGCTTCCACGACTTCCTCTGGACGCGGGCGCTCGCCGCGGCGGTGGCGCTCGTCACCGGGCTGCTCTCCTCCTACGTGGGCGTCAAGGGCATCCTTGGGATCACGCCGGCGCAGGCCATGCGCCCCAGGGCGCCGGAAAAGATCCGCAGCTACGCCTGGCTGAACGAGCTGAGCCGGGGCCGGAAGACCTACGACAAGATCGCCATCCGCAGCGTCAGCCGCAATCCCTTCCGCGGCTTCCTCATCATGCTGGCCATCGCCTTCCCCTTCTCCCTGCTCCCCGTCCTGACCTCCTTCGATTCCCTCATGGACCAGATGTTCTATTCGCAGTTCAACAAGGTGCAGGTCTACGATCTGCAGCTCTCCCTGAGCGCGCCGGCGGATCCCGCGAAGGTCTATGAGGCCGGCGCCTTCCTCGAAGGCGTCAGCAGGGCGGAAGCCGTCTATACGGCCGCCGCGCGGATCAGCGACGAGAACCGCAGCGAGTTCGGCATCCTCTACGCGCTGCAGCCCGGTTCCGAGATGTGGTACGTCCGGGACTACCACGGCCGCGTCTATCAGCCGCCCGCGGACGGCGTCGTCCTGAACGGGCGCATCGCGAAGAAGCTCGGCGTGGCGCAGGGGGATCTGGTGGAGATCTCCATCCCCGCCCTTTCCCCCCGCAGCGTCCCGCTGCGCATCAACGCCGTCATCGACGAGACCTTCGGCAGCGGCTGCTACATGGACATCCACGCCCTGAGCGCCTGGTTCCCCACCGCGCCCGTCGCGAACACCCTGCTGCTGAACGTGGAGGACGGCCATCTGGACGCGCTCAAGGCCAGGCTGCGGGAGACCGGCTTCGTCAGCTGGATGGTGGACGCCCGCAAGGTGCTGAAGAGCTATCAGACCATGATGGAGAGCATGTCCATGATGATCGACATGTTCTCGCTGCTGGCGGTGGCGGCCGGCGTGGTGCTGATCTACAACATCTCCATGATCAGCATCCGCGAGCGCGGCACGGAGCTCGGCACCATCATGCTCTTCGGCGGCACCCGCCGCGAGATCGGCGGCATGCTCCTGAAGGAGCAGCTGTTCTATTTCGCCGGCGGCGTCCTGCTCGGCTTTCCCGGCGGCTATGCCGTGCAGCGTCTGCTGGAGAAGATCCTCGTTTCGGAGAGCTATGTGATCGACATCCATGCCACCCCGTTCAAATATGCCGAAAGCTTTTTCATCTGCCTCGCGATCACGCTGATCGCCTGGTACGCCCAGAGCAGATATCTGCAGAGGATCCCGCTGACCGAGATATTGAAGGAGAGAGAATCATGAAAGAAAAAAAAGAGGCGCCGGAAAAGAAGTTCCGGACGCGCGGAGAGAATGGCGGGCGTCGGCCGAAGGCCCGTTATCTGCTCATCGCCCTGCTGATCGTCGCCGCGCTGGGCGCTGCGGCCTTCCTGCGTTTCGGCGGCGGCGCGGTCCGCGCGGAGCGGATCACCGCGGCAAAGCAGCCGCTGCAGGACTGGTACACCGAGAGCGCTTCCCTGCATCTGGGGAGCGACGTCACGCGCATCTCGGAGGTCTCCGGCAGCGTGCTCGAGATCTGCGTCAAGGAAGGCGACAGCGTTGCGGCAGGCGATCTGATCGTGCGGATCGATCCGCAGAACTACCACTATGAGCTCGCCATGGCCGAAGCCGCGCGGAGCGGCTATCAGGCGCAGCTGAACGCGCAGAAGGCCGGCCAGGTCATGAGCGCCTCGCCGCAGGAATACGTAAATTCCCTCTCCCGTCAGCTCTCCGGCGCGGAGGCGGCCTATCAGGCCGCAAAGACCCTTTACGACGCGGACCAGGCCCTCTACGAGGCCGGCAGCATCTCCCGCGCGCAGTTTGAGAAGGACAGCGCGGATTATCAGGCCGCGAAGGCCGCCTACGAACAGGCGCAGCAGCTCTACCAGGACAGCGCGGCGCGCCTGGGCAGCCTCGGCGGCGGCGCGAACGCCAACAGCCTCTTCTTCGAGGGGGAGACCTCGCAGATCCGCTCCCTCATCTCGGCGCAGGACAGCCTCATCAGCCAGCTGCGCGATCAGATCGGAAAATGCGAGGTGCGGGCGGAGCAGGACGGGATCATCAAGAACATCGAGATCGAGAACGTCTCCACCGTCAGCGCGGGAACGCCGCTCTTCACCCTCTCCCGCAGGAGCGAAAGCGGGATCACGGCAGAGGCCGATCTGCTCACCTCCGTATCGCCCTACGTTTCCGTGGGCTCGCCGGTCCGGGCGCGGATCAAGACCCGCGGCGACGACATCGTGCTCTCCGGGCACGTCACGGAGATCTACGATTACGCGGAGCAAGGCACCTCCGCCCTCGGGCTGGAGGAATACCGGGTGCACGTGAAGGCGCTCCTGGAGGCGGACGAAGGAACGGATCCGGAGCGCTTCGACGGCTACGGCGCCGATCTGGAGGTCCTGCTCTTCGACCGGGACGACTGCATCGTCATCCCCTCCTCCGCCGCGTATAAAGAGAACGGCAGCTATCACGTGCTGAAGGTCGTGGACGGACGCGCGCAGAGCGCGCCGATCTCCGTGCTCTACAGCTCCGGTTCGGAGATCGCCGTGAGCGCCGGTCTGGAGGAAGGCGAAGAGATCCTGAACAACATCGATCAGGAAGGGATCAAGGACGGCGTCCGCATCCGCTAGCGCCGCCGGGGCAGGCGGCCGCGGGCATGGGGATCATTTCCAGAGGCTCTCGTAGATCCGGACGATGTCTTCTTTCGTGACCGGACGGATGGTGTTCGCCGGGCTGCCGCTGATCAGGGCGTCCTCCGCCATCTTGTCGATCTGGCGGAAGAACTCCGCGCGATCGATCCCCGCCTCTTCCGGCGTCGGCACCTGGCAGGTCCTGCAGAGCGCGTCCAGCGCGTCCAGGAACTGCTCCGCGATCGTTTCCGGGCTCTCTCCGTCCCGCCCGAGCCCGATCCAGCGTCCAAGCTCCGCGAAACGCTCCACAGCGCCCTCCTTCGCGAAGCGCAGGCAGGCGGAGAGCAGCATGGCGTTGGACATGCCGTGGGCGATGTGGAAGAGCGCGCCGATGGGACGGCTCATACCGTGGACCAGGGTGACCGAGGAATTGTTGAACGCGATGCCCGCTTCCAACGCGCCGAGCGCCATCTGGCCCCGGACCCTGCGGTCATCCCCGTGCTCCAGCGCCTTCGGCAGATTCTCAAAGATGCGGCGCGTGGCGGACAAGGAGAAGGTCTCCGTCAGCGGGATGGACTTCCGGGAGGTATAGGATTCCACCGCGTGCGTCAGCGCGTCCAGCCCGGTGGCAGCCGTCACTTTGAAGGGCATGCTCATGGAAAGCTCCGGCTCCACCACCACCAGATCCGGCATGAGGGATCTTCCTTTCAGCAGCATCTTCACGTCGCGCTCCGTGTCCGTGATGATGGTGAACTGCGTCACCTCGGAGCCGGTGCCCGCCGTCGTGGGCGCCGCGATCATCCTGGGCAGATCGCCCGCGATCTCCTTCCCCATATAAGAAGCCAGCGGCGCGTCGCTGCTGCAGCGGAGCGCGATGGCTTTCATGGCGTCGATGGGGCTGCCGCCGCCGATCCCGAAGAGAAAGTCGCAGCCTTCCTGTACAAAGGCCGTGCGTCCCGCCTCCACCATGGCGACGGTCGGCTCTCCCGCGATGCCGTCATAGACGGCGCAGTCCATGCCGCATTCCCGCAGGATGCCGCCGATCCGCTCCACCGAGCCGTTCTTTACGGCGCTGCGGCCGCAGACGATGAGGCATTTCTTTCCGAAGCCCTGCACGTGCGGCTTCATCTCCAGCATGGCATCCGTGCCTTTCAGGATCGTTTTTGGCATATAAAACTCGCTCATCTATTATCTCCTCCTGTCTGTTCCTTGCGGGTCATCGTAAAGGATATGATAGCACGTTCTGCCGCTCCTGACAAAAGCCCTGTGCGGGATCCGCACAGGGCTTTTCGTTGCAGTCTTTGCTTTGCGCTTTAGAGCTCGTGGCCGGACCCCGTCCAGAGCTTCTCCGAGACGGGCGCCCAGAGCGCGGCCTTGTCCACGCACTTGTCCGAGTACTCCTTGGCGCTCTCCGTATCCGCGTAGTCCGTGGACTTCGCTTTCGCCTCCTCCACGATCTGCGTGAGTCTGCCGGGGTTGTCCAGCACCGGGCAGGGACGCAGCATGTTCTTGTTGAAGGGCTGGTTTCTGCGGTAGCCCATGAAGAGCGGCGAGCGGTACGCCTCCAGCAGGGTCTTTTCGCGGATGTTGGAATCCGAGTAGTGGATGAAGGCGCAGGGCTCGATGTCTCCGTTCGCGTTGATGTGGCAGTAGGCTCTGCCGCCCGCGATGCAGCCGCCGACGTATTCGCCGTCGTTCCAGAAATCCACGGTGAAGATGTCCTTGGTCTTTCTGAACTCGCGGATCTTGTGATACATGAACTCTCTCTGCTCCGCCGTGGCCATGAGCTCCGGAACGGCCTTCTTGCCGACCGGCATATAGGTGAAGATCCAGGCGAAGTACGCGCCCATCTCGATCATCTTGTCGAAGTATTCGTCGCTGCCGATGACTTCCGCGTTGGCGGAGGTGTAGCAGCAGGAGATGCCGAAGGGCAGCCGGTGCGCCCGCAGGATCTCCATGGCGCGCAGGGTGTCCTGATAGGTGCCCTTGCCGCGTCTGGCGTCCGTGGCTTCCTCAAAGCCCTCGATGGAGATGGCCGGCACGAAGTTCTTCACGCGCAGCATCTCTTCCGCGAAGGCGTCGTCGATGAGGGAAGCGTTGGTGAAGGCGCTGAAGACGCAGTCGTTGTGGTCCTCGCAGAGGCGGATGATGTCCTTCTTGCGGATCAGCGGCTCGCCGCCCGTAAAGAGATACATGTAGGTCCCGAGCGCCTTGCCCTGCGAAACGATGCTGTCCATCTCCTCGTAGCTGAGATTCAGGTGATTGCCGTATTCCGCGGCCCAGCAGCCCACACAGTGCTTGTTGCAGGCGCTGGTCGGATCGAAGAGGATCGCCCAGGGGACGTTGCAGTCGTATTTCTCCTCGTTCGCCGCCTGCGTATTGCCGCCGGTGATGGTGGCGTTCAGCACGAAGTTCTCGAAGAGCGTCTTGCGCACTTCCGGATCGATGTCTTTATATGCGCGCAGGACCAGCTTTCTCCAGTTGCTGTTCCGGTCGGTGAGCGCCGGGCGGATCACCTTCATGTGCCGCTCCACGCGGCCCTGCCGGTCAAAGCGATCCACCCAGTTGATCAGCTTCTCTATGTTGTTCTCCGGATCCTTCTCCAGATAGGCGATCGCCTGTTTGACGGCGATCTCCGTCACTTTTTCCTTGAGTGCCATTTCTGCCTCCTGCCTCGCTTGCGCTTTGGTTTTGTGGGGATTACCCCAGTTATTTTATCACAATTGCACTGAAAAGGAAGCAACGAAAGAGAAAAACTATCGTTGCCCGGACAAAGGAAAAGACCTGCGCGCGGCTGCCCCGCAGGTCTGCAAAATGCTCGGGGCCTCTGAAACGGCAGCCTGCCGGCCGTTCAGCGGTTGTCCACCTTCTCCGGATAGAGGTCGTGCCGGCTCAGGCGCTGCCAGGCGACCTCCTCCCAGCGCGTGCCGGGCTTTCCGTAGTTGCAGTAAGGATCGATGGAGATGCCGCCGCGCGGCGTGAACTTCCCCCAGACTTCTATATATTTCGGATCCATCAGGCGGATCAGATCCTTCATGATGATGTTCATGCAGTCTTCGTGGAAGTCGCCGTGGTTGCGGAAGCTGTAGAGATAGAGCTTCAGCGATTTGCTCTCCACCATGCGCTCCGCCGGCACGTAGGAGATATAGAGCGTTGCAAAGTCCGGCTGACCGGTGATCGGGCAGAGGCTCGTGAACTCCGGGCAGTTGAACTTCACGAAATAGTCGTTCTCCGGATGCTTGTTGGGAAAGGTCTCCAGCACGCCGGGGTCATAATCGCTGCTGTAAACGGTCCGCTTTCCCAGCAGGGAGAGACCGGCCGCTTCCTCTTTGCTCCTGCCGCTCATCTAAAACGCCTCCTTCTGATGCCAGACACGCTTCAGCGCCTTCACGAGGAGCGCTCCCGCGATGCCCGCGATGATCTGCCCCACCAGGAGGCTGCTCACCAGGAGCAGGTAGGGCACGCCGAGGATGGGCGCGAGCCAGAGCGGGACGCCGAAGGCCGGGATGATCGCCACCGGAAGCGCCGCCGTCCAGGTAGGCGCGCCGCGGCGTCCCAGCCAGGCGCAGCAGCCCGCGGTGAGCAGGCCGATGATGCCGCCGCCGAGGATGTCGAAGACGCCCAGACCGCCCATCAGGAGGTTGCTGAGGAGGTTCGAGAGCCCCAGCGGGACCACCAGGAAGGGAAAGAGGTAGGCCAGGGCGTAGATGGCCGTGGCGATGCGGATCTGATACTGCAGGAAGGCGAAGCCCTGCGTCAGGTACATGACGACGATATACGTGGCCATGATGACGCCGGAAAGCGCCAGCTTCTGCGTTTTGTTCATGTTGCTGCGATACATTTTTTCTCCTCCCGGAACGAAAAAGGCGCGGCCGACCAGGGCGCGCGCAGGCATAAGGATACCGCTTTTCTTTTCGTCCCCTAGTTTTGTTTAACGACAGGATGGTCTCGAACTGTCGGCCCGAAAGCGTTGATACTATACCACAGAGCGATGCCGACGGTCAAGCGCGGCACCGCAAAAAGGCAGGATCCGCTCACAGCAGTTTTCGGAAATAGAGGCCGGCGGTATGGGGTTCCGCAATGGGACGCCCGTCCCGGCAGGCTTCCGCGATCTCCGCGCAGGCTTCCCCGCTCTCTGCGGTGAAGTAGAGCGTCTCGAAGTCGAGCGGCGGGCGGAGCCGGTCCGCCGTGTAGAGCGGCACGCAGTTGAGCAGCTCGCTGTACTGCTTTTCGCGGCAGAGCAGGCGGAAGTCAGCGCCCGTGCGGTCCCGGAGCGTCCGCACGCCGCCGCAGGCGCGGCAGCCGCCCGCCGCCTTGCCGGGACAGGCGCGGAACTTCATCAGCGGCAGGGAGCCATAGGTCAGGAGCCCGAAGGGGATCTGCGTCCGCATCTTTCGGACCGCGTCGAAGCTGTTTTCGAATGAGAGCGTCAGGTCCTGCAGGCCCAGCGCGCGATACGCCTCCGCCGCGGCGCTGTTGAGCACGTTGAGGAAGGCGCCGCCGTGCACGGCAAAGCCGGCTTCCCGCGCCTGCCGCAGCGCGCCGATGTTCTCCGCCAGCGCGTGGCGGATCCCCAGCGCGCGGAGCTGTTCCAGGTCCTTTTCAAAGGCCGGAAGGCTTCCCTCCCAGAGGAGCGCGGGCAGCTCCGCCCAGAGCTGCGCTCCGTATCGCTCCGCCAGTTCCGGATGCCGCAGGATCTCTTCCGCGGGCAGGATGACGGCCTCGGTCCCCTCCGCCGCTCCCGGGAAGATCTGCGCCGCGCGCGCGAAGCGCAGGCGCAGAGCAGTTTCCGCCGGGCGCCGCGGCGCCGGCGACGGCGCGGGTGCTTCACGCCTCGCGCGGGAGACCCGCGTCCTGCTCTCCCGCAGCGCGGCCAGCGCGTCGCGGCGCAGGGCGTTCAGCTGCGCGCCGGAGAGCATCAGCGCCTCTCCCGCGTCCAGCGTCAGCGTCCGCAGATAGTAGGGCGTGCCGCCGGTCTTTTCCAGGCTGCGGCGCGCGTAGGCTTCGTCGATCCCTCTGGCGCTGTTCTCCTGCGGGAGCGCGCCGCAGACCTCCGCCGCGCTCTCGCCGCAGCGCGCCGTCAGGCGCGCCGCCTCCCCCGCCCGCAGCTCCAGACACATGTCCACCGGCAGGGTCTGCGGCTCCTTCTGATAGAGCCGCTCCAGCTCCTTCAGAACGGCCGGCGCGCCCTGCACGTCTTCCTTCGTGCGGATGCCGAACATGGAGGCGTCCCGCCTGTCTTGAAGATGACCGTCCGTGAAGCCGCTGCGCGAGAAGACCGCGCGCAGCGTTTCCTCGTCGAACGCGCGCCCCTCCAGCGCCGCGCGGCAGGCCGTGACGGCCGCGGCCACGTATTCCGGGCGCTTCATACGCCCTTCGATCTTAAAAGAACAGACTCCGGCCTCCGCCAGAGTCTGCAGATGATGCAGATAAGACAGATCTTTCAGGGAAAGCGCGTGGTCCCGCCCTTCCAGCTTCCAGTCCAGACGGCAGGGCTGGGCGCAGAGCCCGCGGTTGCCGCTGCGGCCGCCGATCAGGGCGGAAAGATAGCAATAGCCGGAGACGCTCATGCAGTGCGCGCCGTGCACGAAGACTTCGATCTCCGCGCCGGTCTTTTCACAAATGGCGCGGATCTCCGCGAGCGAGAGCTCCCGCGCGAGGACGATGCGCTGAAAGCCGAAGTCCAGCAGTTCCAGCACGCCGGCGCTGTTGTGCGCGGCGGTCTGGGTGGAAGCGTGCAGGGCAAGCGAAGGCCAGACGGCCTTCGCGTAGCGCGCGACGGCAAGGTCCTGCACGATGAGCGCGTCCGCGCCGGCCTCCGCCGCCGCGTCCACGCTGCGCTCCATGGCGCCGCGCTCACTGTCTTTGATCAGCGTGTTGAGCGTCAGATAGACCCTGACGCCGCGCTCATGGCAGTCCGCGACGCGCTCCGGCAGTTCCTCCGCCGTGAAGTTGTCGGCGTTCCTTCTGGCGTTGAAGTCCGGCAGGCCGAAATAGACCGCGTCCGCGCCGCAGCGCAGCGCTGCCAGCAGCTGCTCCCTGCCGCCGACCGGCGCTAGGATCTCAGCCTTTCTTTTGCCCTGCTTTCCCGGCAGCGCAGATGTTTTCACCCGCGCCGCCCGCTCTTCCGCCATCCGTTCCTCCTCTGCCTAGTTCTCGCCTTCCAGCAGCCGGACCAGAAGAGAGGCCGCCTGCGCCCTCGTGACCGGCGCGTCCGCCGCCATCGGGATCTCCGGCGCCGTCAGGCCGCTCTGCGCGCCGGCAAAGCGCTCCAGGAGCAGGGCCGCTTCCGCGCCCTTGATCGGCGTGGCGGGATCCGCCACGCGCGCGCCGTCGATGATGCGCCCCCAGAGCAGGCCTTCCGCGCCTGCCCAGCGGATGCAGGCAGCGTACCACTCGCTGCCGTCGATGTCCGCGAAGATGTTTTCTCCGTCGAGGACGATCTGGCCGTCCAGATAGCGCCAGGCGTTCCCGAGCATGGTCACGAACTGCGCTCTGTTCACGATCTCGTCCGGGCGGAACGTGCCGTCCCCGAAGCCCTGGATCAGCCGCATCTCCGCCGCCTTCGCGATGGCTTCCGCCTCCGGCAGCGCCGCGCTGACGTCGGAGAAGGACTTCGCCGCCAGGCTGAGCGCCACGGGATACGGATAGAAGAGGTCCGCTACGTAAAGCGTGTCTCCCTGCAGCGCAAGGCCGCGCGGCATGCTGATCAGATAGTCCGTATCCTCACCCTCTGCCAGCGTATAGACCGCGCCGTCCCGGATCAGGCGGATGGCCATGTTTCCGGTGTCGGCGACGTAGAGATCCTTCCCTTTGACCAGCACGTCCGAAGGACGGTCGAAGGACGCCTGCGCGACCGGGCCGTTCGCGAAGCCGCCCAGGTAGACCTCGCCGTCAGACGCGGGCTGCCCCGCCACGACGCGGAGTTTCGCGCCTTCCAGCGCCAGCACGCGGTGTCTGCCGCTCTCGCAGATATACAGCGTATCGCCGCTCCAGTCGAGGCCCGCGGGCGCCACCAGATCCTGCACCAGGACGCTCAGTTTGCCCTGCTGGTCCATCTTGATCAGGCGGCCGCTGCCGGCGTCGGAGATATAGAGATTCTTGCCGTCCGTGGCAAGTCCGGTGGGTCTGGACAGGCCCGCGTTCTTCGCGACCAGGGTCCGGACGCTGCCGTTCGCCACGTAGCGGATGACGTCCGCGTCCGTATCCGAGACCGCATATCCCTCCATGAAGGGCACCACGTCCCAGGGGAGCATGAAGTAAGCCCCATCCGCGACGCCGTCCACGTAGATGCCGGCCGGCTCGCCGTCCGCCCCGGCAGGCCCCGGCACGCCGGCCAGCACCGAAAAAGCCTCGCCCTGTCCCTGCAGGACCAGCTTGTTGAACACGTCGGTGACGACCAGGCCCTCCGCTCCCGCACAGATGCCGGAGGGACGCGCGCCGAGGGGCGCGTCCGCCGCCATCGCGGGCGCGGCGCTCAGGCAGAGCATGGCCAGACAGATCAGCAGTGCAAACGTTCTCTTCATGACAGCCTCCTATCGCTTCAATCTTTCCAGGCGGAGCACCTCAAAGCCTTCCGCCTTGCCCTTCAGTTTCACGCTGTCCCCCAGAGAAGTGGTGACAGCCCGTTTTCCCAGCATGTCCGCGACGACGCGGGAGATGTATATGGTGCCGGCCGGCGCGTTGCTCTCGAGCCGGCTCGCGGTGTTTACAGTATCGCCGATGGCGGTGAAATCCATGCGCTGCGGCGCGCCGATGTTGCCCACGACCGCGGGGCCGTAGTGCACGCCCACGCCGAAGGAGACGCCGCGGCCGTATTGCCGCTCCAGCTCCTCCGCAAGCTCCTTCGCTCCCTCCACCATGTCCATGGCCGCCTCGCAGGCCAGAAAGACCGGGTCTTCCTGCGCCACCGGCGCGTTCCAGAACGCCATGGTGCAGTCGCCCACGAACTTGTCCAGCGTGCCGTGGTAGCGCATGATGCAGGCCGTGGTGAGCGTGAGATAGCGGTTGATGATCTCCACCACCGTGGCCGGCGGCAGGGATTCGCTCATGCTGGTGAAGCCGCGGATGTCCACGAAAAGCACCGCGATCTCCACCGTCTTGCCGCCGAGGGTCTCCGCGGCGCCGCCGGACTCCAGCAGCTCCCGCATGATGGCCGGATCCACGTAGCGCCCGAAGGTGGCGCTGATCCGCCGCTTTTCGCCCTGGGCCCGGATGTAGTTCAGGGCGACACAGAGGATGAAGGCCGCGCTGATCGCGAAGGGGACCCAGAGCAGATGCAGCAGATGGCCTGCCCCGGACGCCGCGTAACAGACGCCGATCCAGAGGGCGCAGCCGATCAGCCAGAGGACGGCCGCCCGCAGCACCGGCGCGTCGAGGAAGAGCAGAACGGCCAGGAAGCAGAGCGCGAAGAGCAGCGCCGTCTGCGCGCGGTCCCCCGCCTCCGCGGGGAAATAGCCCCTGCGGTAGGCGTCGATCTGGTTCGCCTGGATCTCGATGCCGTACATGGGCTCGGCATGGTCTATGGAGGTGCGGTATTCGTCCAGCATGCCGGCCGCGTAGGGCCCGATCAGCACGACCTTGCCGGCGAAATAAGCCGGGTCGATCTCTCCGTTCAGGACGTCCACGAAGGAGACGTTTTCATAGTAAGAGCCCGGCAGAGCGCTGTAAGGCAGATAGAAGAAGCCCTGCTGCGTTTCCGGCGCGGGCAGGGGCGCCTCGCCCCGCGCTTCACAGTATGTCTCGTAGATGACGCGGGCAAAGGACTTCACTTCGCCGAGGCCCGGCACTTCATAGGAAAAGAGCGCATGCCGCATGATCCCGTCCGCGTCCGGCATGGAGTTGATGTGGCCCGTCCGCGCCGCGGCGGCCAGGGCTTCATAAGGTCTGTCGAAGGCCAGCACGGCGCGCTCGTCCATGTAAAAGCCTTCCTCCGTGGTGACCAGCGCGCTGCCGAAGGTGGCGGCGCAGGCCACCACCACGTTTCTTCCATAGGCGCAGGCTTCTGCCAGCGCCGCGTCCGCGTCCGGATTAGCGCTCTCGCCCACGTAGAGCACGTCGACGCCGATGACTGCCGGCGCATTCGCGGGATCCGCGTTCAGCCGGCCGATGACTTCCGCCATGTAATAGCGCGGCCAGGGCATGGGGCCCAGGAGATCCAGCGCTTTCTGATCCATGCCGAGCACGAGGATCTGGCCGTCTCTGGCGCCGGGCCTGTTGTAAAATGCGTCCGAGGCGGCGGCGTCCAGACTTGGCAGGAAGAGGCGCACGGCGCCCGTGATCAGCGCCGCCGCCAGCAGAGCGATCAGCAGTTTATTGCGAAGATGCCTGTCCATCGCGCCGCGTCCTAATCCGAGAATGCCGGGATGTAGAGCTCATCGTCCTTCCAGAAGCCGGCAAAGCACTGGACGTCTCTCGACAGATCCATCTGCGGCACTTTGAACTCATCGGGGCTCAAGACGGGCTTGTTGTCTTCGTTCATTTCCCATGCGCATTTATACCAGCCCGCGAATTCCAATTCGACATCTTCGCCGCTCTGGGGATCCGTATAACTGTAGCTCGGCTGAGCCGGCAGCATGTCTTCTCCCACCTCGCCGTCATAGGCATAAACCAGGGAGAAGGTCCCGTCCTCCCCGCTGTCGTCCATGCAGAAGGCGACCGTGTTGAAGCGGCGCACCGCAGACGACTCGAGATCCAGAACGCCCTCCAGATAGGACCGGGTCGTCTCGTCGCTGTGGTAGGAGATGCTCCGATCCTGGAAGAGCGGCGCGTTCTGCACGCTGGAAAGCAGCGGCTCCAGCACGCTCAGATAAGCGTTACGGTCCGTCTGTGCGCTCACGGCAGGCAGCATCAGGCTGATGCCGTAGCCCAGCGTGAAGTTCTTTGACAGGCCCGTCAGCTTCGTCGTATAGCCGCTGCTCGTGCCGCCGGTATAGTCCGTCGTATCCTCGAAGCCCATGTCCGCAGGCAGAGCGGTCACAGAGCTGGCGTAGTAATAATCATCGTTCGTGCTCGCCGTGCTGAGGACGAAGTCGATGGAGGAGGCGGAAGTCGTATAGACCCGGCTGCCGTTGCTCTCCGTATAATCCGAAAGCTCCTTTCCGCCGGCGGAGAGGGTCACGGTGAAAGCGCCCCCGCTCGGCACCGTGATCTGATACGCGGTCTCGTCCCCGTTTTCGGCCGCATAGGACACGAAGCTCAGCTTGCTGCTCTGCATCCAGTCCGCAAGCAGCTCCGCGTCGGTCTCACAGTAGTTGATCGTTGCGCCCGAGAAGATGGCGGAGCTTTCGAGGCCGTTCAGCAGTTCGCCCGCCTCCCTGACCGCTTC
>JAEELK010000053.1 GCA_016282655.1 Bacillota bacterium
CGGTGAAGGAGCGGGGGCATTTGCCCTTGCGCTCCAGGTAGCAGACGAACTTCAGCGCGTTCTGGGAGAGGAAGCGGGGCAGGCGGGCAAACATGTCCATGGCGTCGCTGGTGCTGTCCTTTACGTCCTCTCTGCGCGCGAAGGAGATCTGGGAGAAGAGCTGCTGGTGCAGCGTGAAGATGTTGTCGTCCGCTCCGGCCTCCACCCTGGCAAGCCCTTCTTCGCTGTCGTCCGCGAAGCGCTTTTTCACGACAAAAGAAGCGGAAACGAAGTTCCGCTGATAGAGCTTGTAGTCGGCGATGAAGCGGTTCAGATGGGGGCGCAGCGTGATGGTCTTCAAGAGGGCGACCACCACCAGATGGAAGAAGGTAAAGGGGAATTCCTGATTCTCCGGCAGGGCGTTCTTCTCGGCGATCCAGGCGCGGATGGGCGCCAGATCGACCTGCTCGCTGATATAGGCTTCGTTGTCCGTGCGGTTGGGCCAGACGATGGGCATGACGAAATGCATGCCGTCGACGTTGCGCATCAGCTTTCCGTCCCAGCGGTCGCCTCTGCGGCGCTTTTCTTCAGCCAAAGGCTACCTCCTGCCCCGGCGGGGCATTCGCTGCCCGCGGCCGTTCGGCCGCGGGCGTCGGTGTTAACGGATCGCTTCGCCGGGCGCGGCGTCCGCGCTGACGAAGGCCAGCTCTTTGCCTTCTCCGGCGAAGAGCAGCATGCCCTTCGAGAGCTCGCCGCGGATCTTGCGCTCCTTCAGATTGCAGACCACGGCCACTTTTTTGCCGACGCACTCCTCCGGGCGGAAACGCTCCGCGACGCCGGAGAGGATCTGACGGACTTCGGAGCCCAGATCCACCTGGAAGATGAGCAGCTTGTCGGCGTTGGGATGCTTCTTCGCCTCCAGGATCTGCCCCACGCGGAGGTCGATCTTTTCGAAATCGTCGAATTCCACTTCTTCGCGGAAGGGCTCGTATTCCTTCTGCGGCACGGCCGGCTTCTGCAGGGCCGCAAGCTCCGCCAGCTCTTTTTCCAGATCCAGGCGGGGGAAGATGCCCTCGCCTTTTTTGACGGTCTGCCCGCCGAGCACGTCGAACTGCCGCAGGTCTTCCCAGACCGGTTCCGCCTCGCCCATGCCGAGCTGTCTGCGGATCTTCCGGGAGGTGCTGTGCATGAAGGGGAAGAGCAGCACGGAGACCATGCGCAGGGCGTCCGCCAGGTTGTGCAGCACGGCGGAGAGGCGGGCCTTCGCGGCCTCGTCTCCGGCGGCCGCGGACTTGGCCAGCACCCAGGGCGCGGTCTCATCGATGTATTTGTTGCAGCGGCGGATGAGCACCCAGATCTCCTCCAGCGCGAGGTTGTAGCAGAACTGGTCCATGTAGGCCGCGACCTTGTCGCCGCAGGCCATGGCGACGCCGCGCAGCTCCTCGTCCGGGCCTTCGAGCGGGCCGGCCGGGGGCACCACGCTGCCGCAGTACTTTTCGATCATCGCCACGGTGCGGCTGACCAGGTTGCCGAGGTCGTTGGCCAGGTCGGAATTGAGGCGGTTGATCATGGCCTCGTTGGTATAGATGCCGTCCTGCCCGAAGGTGTATTCGCGCAGGAGGAAATATTTCAGGGCGTCCACGCCGTAGCGCTCGATGAGCTTCACCGGGTCCACCACGTTGCCGCGGGATTTGGACATCTTGCCGCCTTCCAGCAGGATCCAGCCGTGGCCCAGCACCTTCTTGGGCAGGGGCAGCTCGGCGGAGAGGAGCATGGCGGGCCAGATGATGCTGTGGAAGCGCACGATCTCCTTGCCCACCAGGTGGATGTCCGCGGGCCAGTATCTTTCATACTTCTCCGGCTCATCCGGCCAGCCGAGGGCGGTGATGTAGTTGGAGAGCGCGTCCAGCCAGACGTAGATGACGTGGCCTTCCTCCACGGGGACGGGGATGCCCCAGTCGAAGGAGGAGCGCGAGATGCAGAGATCCTCCAGGCCCTGTCTGCAGAAGCTGAGCATCTCGTTTCTGCGGGACTCGGGCTGCAGGAAATCCGGGTGGTTCTCGAAGAGGTCGATCAGGGCGTCCTGATACTTGGAAAGGCGGAAGAAATAGGCGCTTTCCTTGGCGCGCTCCACCGGGCGGCCGCAGTCCGGGCAGAGGCCGTCCTTGGCCTGCGTGTCGGTCCAGAAAGCCTCGCAGGGCGTGCAGTACCAGCCCTCATATTCTCCCTTGTAGATGTCTCCCTTTTCCCAGAGCTTCATGAAGAGGGCCTGGACACGCTTGATGTGGCGGGGCTCGGTGGTGCGGATGAAATCGTCGTAGGAGATCTCCATGGTCTTCCAGAGCTCTTTGATGCCGGCCACGATCTCGTCCACGTGTTCCTGCGGCGTGATGCCCCGCTCGGCGGCCACCTTCTGGATCTTCTGGCCGTGTTCGTCCGTGCCGGTGAGAAACATGACGTCATAGCCCATCAGGCGCTTGAAGCGCGCCATGGCGTCGGCCATGACGGTGCAGTAGGTGTGGCCGATGTGCAGGTTGCTGCTGGGGTAGTAGATGGGAGTGGTGATGTAATAGGTCTTCTGTTTCTCCACGGTGTTTCTCCTTACATATTTCGATCCGGCGCCCGCCGGACGGGCGCCCATAAATAGCACATTCTATCATATTAGTATATCATGCCTGTCAATCGTTTGCGCGAAGAGTTCATGTATGATAAAATAATTACAAACTATGCTCGTTTGCACGTTCTTTCGTGCGGCTCATCACGATCTCATCAGAAGATACAGAAAGACGGCGGACCATGC
>JAEELK010000054.1 GCA_016282655.1 Bacillota bacterium
AGGCCGGCATAGATGCCGCCGCGCGCCATGAGCTCCTCGTGGCTCCCCTGCTCCGCGATGCCGTCCTCCGTGAGCACGAGGATCGTCTTCGCCCCGCGGATGGTCGTCAGGCGGTGAGCGATGGTCAGCGTGGTGCGTCCCACGGAGAGCTCCGCCAGGGAGCGCTGCACCAGCAGCTCGTTCTCGTTGTCCAGCGCGGAGGTGGCCTCGTCCAGGATCAGGATGGGCGGATCCTTCAGGAAGACGCGCGCGATGCTGATGCGCTGCTTCTGCCCGCCCGAGAGCTTGACGCCGCGCTCGCCCACGTAGCTCTCATAGCCGTCCGGCAGCCGCTCGATGAACTCGTGCGCCCCGGCCAGCCTGGCCGCGCGGATCACCTCTTCCTTCGTCGCCCCCGGCTTTCCGTAGGCGATGTTCTCCAGCACCGTGCCGCTGAAGAGATAGACCTCCTGCTGCACCATGCCGATCTGCGAGCGCAGGGAGTGCAGCTGCAGCTCCCGCACGTCGCAGCCGTCCAGCAGCACCCGGCCGCCCGTCACGTCATAGAAGCGCGGGATCAGGTTGCAGAGCGTGGTCTTGCCCGCTCCGGAGGGCCCCACCAGCGCCACGTGGTCGCCCGGCGCGATGTGCAGATCGACGTGCCGCAGCACCTCTTCCCCGCTGTCCGCGTAATGGAAGGAAACGTCCTCAAATACGATGTCGCCGGACGCGTGCTTCAGCTCTTTCGCGCCGGGGACGTCCTCGATCTCCACAGGCTCGTCCATCACTTCCACGAAGCGCTCCAGCCCCGTGATGCCCCGCAGGAACTGTTCCATGAACTCCACCAGGCGGCGCACGGAGGCGAGCAGCATCACCACGTAGAGCAGATAGGCCACCAGGTCCGCCGCCGCGATGCGCCCGTGGATCATGAAGATGGCGCCGGCCACGACCACCAGGATATACATGAGCCCGTCGAAAAAGCGCACGGTGCTGCTGAAGCCGCCCATGACGCGGTAATTCTCTTTCTTGACGCTCAGGAACTGCTGGTTGCCCTCCCGGAACTTCTCCTCCTCCACCGCTTCATTGGCGAAGGATTTGACCACGCGGATGCCGAGCAGGCTGTCCTCCACCCCGGCGTTGATCTCGCCGAGCTGCACCCGGGAGCGCTTCATCACGGTCCGCAGCCGGAAGTTGTAGCGTGCGGAGGCGTAGATCATCAGGGGCAGGGCCGCGAAGATCAGGATGGTGAGCCAGGGATCCATGGTGCAGAGGATGCAGAAGGAAGCCACGATCTTCAGCCCCGCGATGTAGAACTCCTCCGGGCAGTGATGCGCGAACTCCGTGATGTCGAAGAGGTCCGTGGTGATGCGGCTCATGAGCTGCCCCACCTTGGCGTCGCTGTAAAAGGCGTAGGAGAGCCGCTGCAGGTGCGCGAACATGTCCTTGCGCATGTCGGTCTCGATCCGGGCGCCCATCACGTGTCCGATGTTCGTCATGTAGTAGTTCGCCGCCACGTCGATGAGGCGCAGCGCGATGTAGAGCGCGCCGCAGAGCAGCACGATGCGCAGCGTCAGCTCCGGAAGGCGGTTCATGCCCATGTCCGTGATGTAGCGGACGATGAGCGGCAGCACCAGATCGCAGACCGTGGTCAGGGTGGCGCAGAAGAGGTCCAGGACGAGCACGCCCAGATAAGGCTTGAAATAAGGCAGAAAACGGCGCATGAGATAGCCGATGCTGCGGCTGTTCACAGGATCGCCCTGCCTTCTTTGCGTTTGCCTTGCCATCGCACGTCTCCTTCTGTGCCGTTTAAAAAGCGGGCGGACCACCCGTTCGTTGGTCCGCCGCGCCAGAGATCTGTTTATTAAGGGGATTCCATCTTAGCACGCGGCCTTGCCGCGCCGGGCGTTCTACTCGTAGATCGCCTTGAAGTCCGAAGCGGGACGCTTGCAGAGCGGGCAGAGGAAGCCTTCCGGCATCTCTCCTTCGTGCACGTAGCCGCAGACGCCGCAGATCTGCTTGCCGGCCACGGGCTTGACTTCCTTGCAGAGCTCGTCCGCCAGCGCTTCCAGCTCCTTCTTATTCTCCTCCGTCATGGCGGAGCGGATGGTGACGTTGTGCTCGCAGAAGCGCAGGTTCGGCTGGCCTTCCAGCTGCTTCTTCATGCACTTCATGGCGGCCGGTCCCCAGCTGCCGTTCTCGATGAAGGCCACGGTGCGGTTCTGGTAGTTGCGCTCCAGCAGATGCTCGATGTAGGTCTGCATGAAGGGGAAGATCTCCCCGTTGTAGGTGGTGGTGGCCAGGACCAGCTTGCCGTAGCGGAAGCCGTCCTCCACGGCCTCTGCCATGTCGCAGCGGGCCAGATCCTGCGCGTCCACCTTCGGGCAGCCGCGGTCCTTCAGCAGCTGCTCCAGGTACTCGGCGGCCGCTTTGGTGTTGCCGTAGACCGAGGTGTAGGCGATGAGGACGCCGTCCGTCTCCACGTCATAGGAGGACCAGATGTTGTAGAGGTTCAGATAGTAGCCGAGGTCCTCCGTCAGGATGGGGCCGTGCAGCGGGCAGATGGTCCGGATGTCCAGCGCGGCCGCCTTTTTCAGAAGGTCCTGCACCTGGGCGCCGAACTTGCCGACGATGCCGATGTAGTAGCGGCGGGCTTCGCAGGCCCAGTCCTCTTCCACGTCCTGGGCGCCGAACTTGCCGAAGCCGTCCGCGGAGAAGAGCACCTTGTCCGTGCTGTCGTAGGTGACGATGACCTCCGGCCAGTGCACCATGGGCGCGGCCACGAAATGCAGCTTATGCTTTCCGAGGTCCAGCACGTCTCCTTCTTTGACGACCAGGCGGCGCTCCGCGTAGTCCGTACCGAAGAAGTTCTTCATGATGTTGAAGGCGAGCGCGGAGGCGACCACGGTGGCCTCGGGATAGCGCTCCAGGAAATAGGCCACGTTGGAGGAATGGTCCGGCTCCATGTGCTGGACGATCAGATAGTCCGGCTTGCGGCCTTCCAGCGCGACGGTGATCTTGTCCATCCACTCGTGCTCAAAGCCCTTGGACACGGTGTCGAACACGGCGCATTTCCCGTCCAGGATCGCATAGGAATTGTAAGCCATGCCGTTGGGCACGATGAACTGCCCTTCGAACAGGTCTACCACATGATCGTTAACGCCTACGTAGCGGATGTCTTCGGTGATCTTTCTCATGTTATTTCGCCTCCCGAAACTGCTTGGATAATTATAAATCAAGTATATCAAGAACCGCGTTCCCGCGCAAGGTCCAGCTCAAGGCTCTTTCGGCCTTCCCAAAAGAGATCATTTCATTTCTTTGGAGTCCATCAGACGGAAGTATTGCTTCTTCAAGGTCCTATCATTCTCAAAGAAATAGATCTCCGATTTGGAAAGCGACTTTGCCTTGGATTTCAACCGGATCAGTTGCAGGGTGCACACAAGATCTGCCAACTGAAACAATCGGTACTCTGAAGGGATCACTTTGCGAAACTTAATAGTTTCAAGATAGTACTTGAACACCGTGGAGAGGATCGTGTTGATCTGGATCTGACCATTATCATAGTAAAGGACGATCTCATCAAAACTCTGAAAGTATTCAATATGATCACGGATAAACATCGAGATCTGCTTGCTCAATTGCTCTGCGGCGGCTCGTTCATCTTCTATATGCTTCTTTTCAACATAAAAGCTTTTATAACTCACAGGAACATGTGAAAAGAAGGCTTTCATGCGGCGCAGGATGCTCTTTCGCACCGTCATCTCAACATTTCTATACTCTTCTTCTCCGCGGATCAATGGTCCAACATGCACACAATGATTCGGGAAACCGAGCGATGACAATGATGATTCAAGGTCTTTCAACTCTTTTCTTATTTCCACGGATTGGGAGTGAAAAATCATAGAGATGATATAGTAAGGCGAATGAGAAGCATATTCGCCGAAGTCCCCTGATTCATCCACAAATATGCTAAGGATCCGCATATCGTCCCCCTGCTGTCTAAAAAAATAGCGGGCGTATCGCCCGCTGATCATGTGGACCCGGGCCTTTCGGCCAGCCCAAATGAAACCGTAATTATCGCTTCCCTACACTTAATATACCCATTTCTCCTCTGGCAGTCAAGAGGAGATGATGTGAATAACATACCACACTCTCCAAATGCATGGCATGCGTTCTGCCGGGGCGGCAAGACCCTGTTCACTTTTTTCGGAAAGACGCATAGAATATCTTCGCCTGCACGTTAGAGCTTGCCTCGATCAGTTCCCCGATCTGTTCGTTCGTCATCCTGCCGAGCACCGTTTCTTTTTCTTTTTTTGTGATAAATGCTTTCTGGAAGTAGTATATAACAGCCCATCTCCGGCATTTGTCTGGCGTAGACTCAATATCACTCTCAATCAAATCATCTCGAGTAAATGCTTTACTCTTTCCCCACGGCGTCGACGAGATAAACTCAGACAACAGCGATTGATATAAACCCCAATGCTCCGGATGAATGACGAAATCATAAGAACGTTGTGTGCCCCGATGAAACGTAAGGATACTTAGACTTGCGTCACAGACATATTCTTTGATCTTGATTTTCGTCTTTTCCCATGCATCCGGATTTCTTCTTCCCTTGTGGCAGTAAAATACAACGTCTTTTCCGTCATAATAATACTGAGCGATCTCTTCCGGAACAGCAAACTTTTCACAGCCTTTCTCTCGCGCTGTTTTTCTATAAGTTACTCCATTGTCCGGGTCTGCGAAGATCAGGTCAGCCTCTTTAAGTTTTGACCTGCTGCGTTCATACCATAGGCGGCGTTCCCATGCTCTTTCTAAGGGATCTTTCTGATCCACAGGTATTCTCTCATCAAAGAACGAAGCATCTGGAATGATTCCTGATGCCTGAACCATTTGCACGGTCTGGTGGTTTCGATCGTTCTCTACTACGATCTTGCGTAATGCTTCATGGACATCAGGATCAAGGCTTTTTTCATACTTGCTCTTCAGCGGATCCGTGAGATAATCCTTAAACTTACCGTCCCTGGAGCCGTCTTGATCTGTCAAATACCAGTTGATACCGATCTTGATGCCCCGCAGGGCAAGATAACGCAGCAAGCCATATTTTCCATAATCTCCGATATCTGCAACATACTGATTCTTCATTTTGCTGCCTTTCAGTTCTTCAACTAATAAAGCTTTGATGCTTTTATAGCGCATAGCTGTACGCAGAATCTGTAATCCAGAAAGCTTCATTCGCGCTTCCCGAAGGGCGCGACGAGCAGGAAGACGATGACGGCGCACCAGACCCGGTAGATCGCGTAGGTCACCTCGTTGCTCCAGGGGAAAGAGGCCTCCGGATGCCGGACCGCGTAGACCAGGAAGGCGATGGCGATCAGGATCATGACAGCGCCGATGACCCGCATCGTTCTCTTTTTCATTGCTTCTCTATCCCTTTCCCCGGACCGGGCATACAAGCCCTTCTTCCTAAATGCTAAATGCTTTCCTTCAGCAGGAGATCGAACGCGCCCGCGGCGCCGTAGCTGAGCTCATACTTGTCGAACTGCAGCCAGAGTCCGCCGTCCTTCAGATAGAAATCGAAGTCGTCCACGGCGTAGTCGAGCACCTGCTCCTTGAAGAGGAAGTCCCCGCTCTCCGGCTGGGCCTCGATCACGGCGCTGATCTGCGCCAGGATGGCTTCGTCGCTCTCGCCGGGGAAGAACTCCCGCAGGCCCACGGCCTCGCCGTCCGCCGCGCGGAAGACCCGGCTCTGGGAGCCGTAGTCGTTCACGCCGCCCATCCACCAGTCGTAGCCGACGGTGACGGAAACGTAGTCTCCCTGCTGCGCCGCGCTGCCGTCGTGGTTGAAATAGTAGTAGTATTCGGAGGATTCCTGCTGCTCGCTGTACTCTTTCGCGTAATCGAGGCAGAGCGAGACCTGTTCGTCCGCGTCGCCCCAGAACGCCTGCAGCGTGTCCCAGAGCTGCGCGTTGATGCGCGCCGCGCCCGGGAGCTCCGGATCGACGTACGGCACGCTGTAGATCATCTGCAGGGGCAGCTCCGTCTGCAGGATGCTGATGATGCTCCGCGACTCGTCCTGATAGAAGACTTCCACGTCATACGGGCTGTCCAGCGCCGGAAGCGCCGGGCCGGACTGCGCGGGCGGCGCCTCCGTTCCGGCCGGTCCCGTGCCGTTCCCGCTTTCCGCGCCCTCTTCCGTCTGCGTCTCGCCGCCGGCGTTCTGCTGCGCTCCTCCGCTCTGCGTCTGGCAGGCGCAGAGGCTGAAGATCAAAAGAAAAACGATCGGTACTGTTAGGATCTTGTTTCGCATGGGTCTATTCTCCTTCTTCTTCCTCTTGCAGTACGCGGATCTCGGACTCATCCACGTCGATCACTTCTTCCGGATCGCCCGGATCTCCGCCGGGCATGCGGTTTTGGATAAAGACAGTGTACGCGTTCCGCCCCACCACGCGCGTGGTGGCCACGTCGATGCAGCCGCCGATGAAGCCGCCCAGCAGGGGGACCATCTTGCCGAGGCTCACGGCGCCCTTGGTGCCGGACATGGCGATGAGGCGGATGCCGACCTTCTGATTGATGCTGGTCAGGGTCTTGGAGGGCACCTTGTTCAGGCTGGCCATGGCGATCCGCTGTCCCACCTTGATGCCGGTGGTCTTCAGCACGTCCGCCACGGCGCTGCCGGTCAGGCAGGCGTAAGCCAGGGTGCGCACCTCCTCGGAGCGCAGATCGAAGCCGCCGATGGAAGCGACCGCCGCGACCATGCGCAGCTGGATGTAGAGCACGCTGCCCACGTTGGCCGGGATGGCCACGGGGAGCGTCATGAGCCCGCCCACGCCGGTCAGGAATCCGGAGCTGCCGCACTTGATCACCTGATTGCGGATCAGCAGGCGCGCGGCGTCCGCAGGCGTTCCGCCGCGCTTGCGGTACTCCTGCGCCAGCTCCTCCACGGGACGGCTCACGCCGGAGATGCCCCGCATCGCTTTTTCATACAATTCATCCAGGATGAGAAGGATCTCGTCCTCGCTCAGTTTTCTGGCCATAGTCTTGCTCCTCTGCCGCCGCGGCCGCATCCGGCGCGGCTCAGCGTTCCGATGTCTCTTGTCGCGGCCGCGCCGCTTCGCGCAGGCGCTCCGCGTAGCGCACGGTCGCCATGGCGTCCGGCGCGTAGTGATCCGCTCCGATGGAGGCCGCGTAGTCCTCCGTGAGCACCGCGCCGCCGACCACGATCCGGCAGTCCGGCGCCTCGCGGTGGATCAGCCGGATCGTCGCCGCCATGGCCGGCACGGTGGTCGTCATGAGGGCGGAAAGGCCGAGCAGCGGCGCCTTCCATTCCCGCACCGCCGCGAGCACCGTCTCCGGCGCCACGTCTTTGCCCAGGTCCTTTACGGAAAAACCGTAGTTCTCCAGGAGCAGTCTGCAGATGTTTTTGCCGATGTCGTGGATGTCTCCCTGCACGGTGGCGAGCACCACGGGGAAGGCGTCCTCCTCCTCCGCCTTCGCGGGGAGATGCTCCTTGACGGCGTCGAACGCGCGCCCCGCCGCCTCCGCGCTCATCAGGAGCTGGGGCAGATAGATGCGTTTTTCCTCGAAGGCCACCCCCGCTTCGTTCAGGGCGGGGATCAGTTCCGTCTCTATGAGCTCCAGGGGCGGGATCGTTTGCAATTGCTCGTTTGCGAGCGCGTAAGCCTCGTTGTTCAGTCCTTTATAAATGGCATCTTTCAGGGAATATTGTTTCTTCTCTCCGCCTTCTGTTCCCGCCGCTTCCGCGCCGCGTTCTTCCATGAACGAGATGTACGCGCCGCAGTTCGGATCCATCGCGTGCAGGGCTTTGTGGCAGCGCCAGACCTCCCGGACCGGCCGGCTGCCGGGGTTGACGATGGCCGCGGAGAGGCCGCGCTCCAGGGCGGCGGCCAGAAACGCGGCGGTCAGGCGTTCCCGCTGCGGCAGGCCGAAGGAGACGTTCGAGACGCCGAGCACGGTGCGGCAGCCGAGCTCCTTCCGGATGCGTTCCATGGTCTCCAGCGTCAGGAGCGCCGCGCCGGGCATTGCGCTGATCGGCATGGTGAGCACGTCAAACAGAAAGTCGTCTCTGCGCAGGCCGAAGGCCGCGCCGCGCTCCAAGATGCGCGCCGCAATGGCAAGGCGCCCCTCCGCCGTGTCCGGGATCCCCTGCTCGTCCAGCGTCAGGGCGACCAGGAGGCCGCCGTAGCGCTTCGCGAGGGGCAGGACCGCCTCCAGGCTCTCTTCTTTGCCGCTGACGGAATTGATCACCGCGCGGCCGTGATAAGCGCGCAGCGCGCCCGCGAGCGCAGCGGGATCGGCGCTGTCGATCTGCAGCGGCAGCCGCGTGACTGCCTGCAGGTTCTCCACGGCGTCCCGCAGGAGCCGCGGCTCGTCCAGGCCGGGAACGCCGACGTTCACGTCCAGGATCTCCGCGCCCTCCTCTTCCTGCGCGAGCGCTTCGCGCAGCAGGTAGGAGAGGTCGCCGTTCTGCAGCGAAGTGCGCAGGGCTTTGCGGCCGCTCGGGTTGATGCGTTCGCCCACAAGCACGGGCTCCTCGCCGAAACGGACGCTGCGGCTCGCCGAAGCGGCGACCGCGGCATCGCGCGCGCGAAGCGGCAGCGGGACCGCGTTTCCGCCCGCCTCCCGGAGCGCACGGATGTGCGCCAGCGTCGTGCCGCAGCAGCCGCCCGCCAGGCGCAGCCCTTTCGCGAAGAGGCCGCTCA
>JAEELK010000055.1 GCA_016282655.1 Bacillota bacterium
CATGTTGGCCAGGCCCAGCGCGCCGAGGAGCAGGCAGAGCAGCTTGACGCCGATCGCGAAGTAGATGTTCTCTTTGATGATGCGCAGGCACTTCCGGGAGATCCGGATGGCCTTCGCGATCTTCAGAGGATCGTCGTCCATGAGCACCACGTCCGCGGCCTCGATGGCGGCATCCGAACCCATGGCGCCCATGGCGATGCCGATGTCCGCACGGGAGAGGACTGGCGCGTCGTTGACGCCGTCCCCCACGAAGGCCAGGGCGCCCGCGCCGCGCTTCTGATCCAGGAGCGCTTCCACGAAGCGCAGCTTGTCCTGCGGGAGCAGTTCGCTGTGGACCTCCGCGATCCCCAGCTCCGCGGCAACGGCTTCCGCCACGCCGGCGCGGTCTCCCGTGAGCATGACGATCCGCTTCACGCCCGCGGCGCGGATCTGCCGGATGGCTTCCGCCGCGGTCTTTTTGATCACGTCGGAGATGATGACGTGCCCCGCGTAAACGCCGTCCACCGCCACGTGGATGACGCTGCCGACGGGTTCTGCCGCGGCGCTCTCCGCCCGCAGGCCGAGCTCCCGCATCAGCGCCTCGTTGCCGGCCGCGACCCTGCGTCCGTCCACCTTTGCCAGGACGCCCTTGCCGGCCTGCTCTTCGATCTCGGAGACGCGGGCCGCCGCCCGCGCGGCGACCAGCCCCGGCGCGTCCTGCTTCTCCTCATACTCCGTGATGAGGCTCTTCGCGATGGGGTGTGAGGACGCGCTCTCCGCGAAGGCCGCGCATTCCAGCAGGCGGCCCGCCGCGTCTTCCGCGCCGCAGGCCGCGCGGAAGGCCTCGCTCGGATACACGCCCGTCACCCGGAAGACGCCTTCCGTGAGCGTTCCCGTCTTATCGCAGAGGAGCGTGTCCGTCTTGGACAGCGCTTCCAGATAGTTGGATCCCTTCACGAGCACGCCGGCTCGTCCCGCGCCGCCGATCCCGGCGAAGAAGCCGAGCGGGATGCTGATGACCAGCGCGCAGGGGCAGCTGATGACCAGGAAGATCAGCGCGCGGTAGAGCCAGGTGCTCCAGAGCGGCGCGCTTCCCAGGAGCAGCCGCGCGAGCGGCGGCAGAAGGGCCAGCAGCACGGCGGCGCCGACCACCGCCGGCGTATAGATCCGCGCGAAGCGGCTGATGAACTCCTCGGATCTGGACTTTCTGGAGCTCGCGTTCTCCACCAGGTCCAGGATCTTGGAGGCCGTCGACTCCCCGAATTCCCTTGTGGTGCGGATCTCCAGAAGGCCGCTCAGGTCGATGCAGCCGCTGAGGACTTCGTCGCCCTCCCGCACCGTCCGCGGCCGGCTCTCTCCGGTGAGCGCCGCCGTATCCAGATTCGCGTGTCCGCTCACGACCACGCCGTCGATGGGGATCTTTTCGCCCGGCTGGCAGACGATGATCGTCCCCGGCTCCACCTCGTCCGGGTCCACCTGCTCGAGCGTTCCGTCCGCCGCGCGCAGGTTGGCGTAGTCCGGCCGGATGTCCATGAGCGCGCTGATGTTCCTGCGGCTCTTGTTCACCGCGTAGCTCTGGAACCACTCCCCGATCTGGTAAAAGAGCATTACGGCCACCGCTTCCGTGTAGTCGCCCGTCTTGACCAGCGCGATGCCGATGGCACCGAGCGTGGCGATCACCATGAGCAGGCATTCGTCCAGCGGCTGGCGGTTTTTGATGCCCTTGCCGGCTTTGATGAGGATATCATAGCCCACGACCAGGTAGGGGATCAGGTAGAGCAGAAAGCGCAGGATCCCTTTCGCCGGAACGAAATGCAGCGCGATGAGCAGCGCGGCGGCGATCAGGATCCGTGTCAGGTTTTTCTTTTGTTTTTTTGTCATGGCGCAGTGCCTCCCGAGATGATAACGATTAAACATTTGCTTAATCGTTGACTCTATGATATACTCCCCTCGAAGCATTGTCAAGCAGATCCGCCCGCGTTTCACTCTGAAGCGAACGGCCGGAGCGCTTTGGACAGATCCCCCGCGCAGAAAGGCGGTGCAAATGAGCCGGAAGAACGAACTGCCCCACGAACACGGGCAGCTGCACAACGACTTATTGGAACACATTCCGCCCGCGGCGGACATCGCCGTCGTCGCGGAAGCCTTCAAGCAGCTGGGCGATCCCACGCGGCTGCGCATCTTCTGGATCCTCTGCCACTGTGAGGAATGCGTCACGGACATCGCCGCCATGCTCGGCATGTCCAGCCCGGCCGTCTCGCACCATCTGCGCCTTCTGAAGCAGAGCGGCCTCATCGTCTCCCGCCGCGCCGGCAAGGAGACCTTCTACACCGCCGCCGCCGGCGAGCTGCCGGAGCTGCTGCACCGCAGCATCGAGACAGTCGCGCACATCACCTGCCCGAAAAAGAGCGATTAGCGCGTGCGCCCTGCGCGCCCGCGGCAGTAACCATATCCCGTGGATCATAGGAAAGGAGCCCTGGCAGCATGGATTACGAAGGACAGATCTGCAGAACGCCCATGGAAGGCAGCGCCTTCGGCCTGCCGGTGATGGTCGGCTGCTCTTACAACGCCTGCAAGTTTTGCGGTCTTTTCAAACACCTGAAGTGGCGCGTGCTCCCGCTCGAGCAGGTGGAGGCGGAATGCGCCCGCGTCAAAGGGCTGGGCGGCGCGCCGAAGAAGATCTTTCTGGGCGACGGCAACGCCTTCGATCTGGACAGCGGACACCTTCTGGAGATCATCCGCCTGGTGCGCGGCTACTTCCCGGACGTGGAGGCCTTCAACATGGACGCCACCGTCACGTCCATCCTGCAAAAGACGGACGATGAGCTGCGCGCCTTATACGCGGCGGGCGTGCGGCACCTTTATCTGGGCATCGAGAGCGGGCTGGACGACGTGCTGCGCTTCATGAACAAAGAGCATACGCTCGCGCAGGCCTATCAGGCGGTGGAACGCCTGCAGGCGGCCGGCCTGATCTTCGACGCGCACGTGATGACCGGCGTAGCCGGGGCCGGCCGCTCGGAAGAAGCCGCGCACGCGCTGGCGGAGTTCTTCAACCGGACGCATCCCACCCACGTCTGCAACTTCTCCCTCTTCGTCGAAGAATCGCTGCCGCTGGGGCAGGAACTGCTGCGCGGCAGATTTCACGCCGCCAGCGAGCTGGACAACCTGAAAGAGGACCGGCTCTTCGTCTCCCTGCTCCGGCCGGACGCCGCGCATCCCCTCACGTATGACAGCTTCCACGATTTCCTGGGCCTGCGCGTGCGGGGCACCCTGCCCGCGGATCGGGAAAAGATGCTGGCGCGGCTCGACCAGTTCATCGCGGAAGAAGAAAAAGAAGAACAGCCCCGCTACTCGTTCCTTCCCAAAGACGCGCATCCTACCTTTGACGACCGGACCGGACGCTATCACTGGGACAGCTCGATCCCGGCCGTATAAAGCGGCCGGAAGCCGCTCCGCCCGCGCGGCCGGAGCATGGAGAAGCGCAGGATGAACGATCAGACGGAATTCGAAAAAGAAAAGCGCAGAAAGCTGAGCCCCTCGGAGGCGCGACGGCTGCAGCGATTTGAGGCGGTCGCGGCCGAGCTGGAGGCGCGGGGCTTCCGGCGGAAAGAGCTGACCATCGGCATCGTAAAAGCCAACGTGCTCGCGCTGCTCATGGCGATCCCGGTCTGCGCCGTCGCCGCTGGAGCCTTTCTCCTTGCCCACCCGGAGCGCGGGCTCGCCTCTCCACGGGGCATCGATACCCTGCTCTTTCTGATCGCCCTTGCGCTGCTCGTCTTCGCGCATGAGGGGATCCACGGCCTCACCTGGAGCCGGATCGCGGAGCATGGCTTTCGCGACATCGAATTCGGCTTCATGCGGGAGTATCTGACACCTTACTGCACCTGCCTGACGGCGCTCCCGAAGGGCGGCTACGTGCTCGGTGGACTGATGCCGCTCGTGCTTTTGGGCGTCCTGCCCACGATCCTGGCGATCTGCCTCGGCTCTCCCCTGCTCCTGATGATCGGCCTGGTCATGATCGTCGCCGCGGGCGGAGACGTCCTGATCGTCTTCGAACTGCTGCGCTACCGCTCGGACGCGCGCGAACAGCTGATCTACGATCATCC
>JAEELK010000056.1 GCA_016282655.1 Bacillota bacterium
AGTCCGAGCAGAGATAGCTCAGCACGACGAAGACCGTGTAAACGGCCATGGGGATGTAAATGAAGCTGCGCTTGAAGGTGAAGTTTCCGCGCAGGGCGCGGAAGAGCAGGATGAGGATGGCCAGCACCGCGCAGATGACGATGAAATACACCTTCACAAGGCTGAAGAAGTCGAAGCGGGTCTCCGCGCCGGCAGAAGTCCAGAAGAAGGGGCTCATGTCGACCTTGTAGGTCTCGATGTGGACGAGCATGATGATGACGGCGGTCCAGACTGCCGCGACGAGCATCTGAAACGCGGGGGTCTCGCGCTGCTCGAGCGGATTGCCGGAGGGCGCGAGCAGCGTCCGGCTGCCGGGCGCTTCCGTTGGGGGGGAGGAGATCTTCTTGTTCTTTGCCATGGTGCGAGCCTTTCTCCGGAGTGGGTCCGCCGGCGCCGGAACAGAGGGCGCGGCGGAGCATACAGATATAACATTTATACGCTTTTTGCGCCCTGTTTTCAAGAGGAAAGCGGAAAGAAGACCTTGAAAATATGCGGTTTCGTGGTACAATGTTACATAAGCCTGCCGCGGAGACGGACAGAGGTTCCCCTCGGGCGGCAGTTGCCCTTGCAAGAGGCTTTTCCATGCTGAGACCGTCCCGCGCCGCATTGCTTCTGATCGGCGACCTGCTTCTGATCAACATCTCCTATATCTTCGCGCTGCTGCTGCGCCACGACTTCGATGCCGAAAACCTCATGTTCATCGGCTATCTGAACGTGTTCCTGAAAAACGCCGTGTGGATCATGCTGATCAAGGTCGCGGTATTCTGGCTGTTCGGCTTTTACCGAGGCCGCAGGAGCTGTCATGCGCCCGGCGCGCTGAAAAGCGTGCTGCTCTGCGCGCTCGGCGCCATGGCGGGCGTCGCCCTGATGCTCACCCTGAGCATGCAGCTCCTGCCCCGCAGCGCGCAGCTCATCACCTTCGGCACAGACCTGCTCTGGCTCGGGCTGACGCGGCTCTTGCTGCGCCCGCAAGCCGCGGAAGGAGCGGACGGAGAAGGAGCGGGCGAGGAGCAGGCGGCGGAAGCGGCGGAGGCGCCGCGGGAAGATACGCTCGGCTCCTTCGACCGGAACGCGGCGGCGCTCCTTGCGCGCGCGGCCGCGGAGCCGGACCTTACGGCCATCGGTGAGGAGCTCGGCGGCCGCATCGTGCTGGTCACCGGCGCGGGCGGCTCCATCGGCGCGGAGCTCTGCCGGCAGATCGCCTGCTTCCGGCCGCGGCGTCTGGTCGCGCTGGACATCTATGAAAACAGCCTGTTCGATCTGGCAAACGAGCTCTCGGAGCAGCATCCGGAGCTCCGGCTGGAGACGGCGGTCGCTTCTGTCAGAGACGGAGAGCGGCTGCGCGAGCTCTTTGCCCGCCATACGCCGCACGTGGTCTTTCACGCGGCGGCGCATAAGCACGTGCCCCTCATGGAGGAGAACCCCAGAGAGGCCGTGCTGAACAACGCGCTCGGGACGAAGCTCCTGATGGACCTCGCGGAGGAATTCGCGGCGGAGCGCTTTCTGCTCGTCTCCACCAACAAGGCGGAGCGTCCCGCCAGCGTCATGGGCGCCAGCAAGCGCCTCGCGGAGATGCTGCTGCAGGAAAAGAGCAGGACCTCCCGCTGCATCTTCGCCGCCGTGCGCTTCGGCAACGTGCTGGGCAGCAACGGCAGCGTCCTGACGGTCTTTCAGAGGCAGATCGCGGCGGGCGGACCCGTCACGGTGAGCCATCCCAAAGCGGAGCGTTACTTCCTGAGCATCCCGGACGCGGCGGCCCTGCTCCTGCAGGCCTCCGCCATGGCCGAGGGCGGCGAGATCTTCATGCTGGACATGGGGGAACCGATGAAGATCCTGGACCTGGCGGAGAAGCTCATCCGCCTCTCCGGCAAAACGCCCTACGAAGACGTGGAGATCGCCTTCACGGGGCTGCGGCCGGGCGAGAAGCTGCGGGAGACCGCTGAGGCGGGGGAGGCACCGGAAGCCACGGCGCACCGGCAGATCCTGCTGGAGCATCCGGCGGGCGCTTCGCCCGCGCTGCAGGCGCTGCTGCAGACGCCGGGGGCCTGGGACGCCCTTCCGGCAGAGCTGCGCGGGATGACGGAAGCGGAGGTGCTGGACTGGCTCCGCCGGATGGTGCCGGAGTACCGCGCTCCAGGCGCGCGCGGGCAGATCATAGGGGACTAACAGGGGGATAGCATTGCGATTAGAGAGGGCCCGCCGCGGCGGGCAGACGGTCGAAACATCATGAAAAAATACTGGAAAACGTTTTTGCTCTGCTTCCTGATCTCCGCCGTGGTCTTTACGGCGGTGGGTCTGGAGCTTCGCAAGTTGTCTGACGTTCGCGTCTTTTCCGGCGAAGAGAACCTGATGGACGAGATGTCCGTCCTGGTCGACCCGAAAAGTCCGTTCTTTGAGGCATTTCAAGACAGTCAGAGGGTGAACATCCTCATGATGGGCGTCAAGAACAATCTGACGGACACCATCATGCTGGGCAGCTTCGATCTGGCGCAGAAGCGGGTGGACATCATCTCCGTGCCGCGCGACACCTATTATTACAGA
>JAEELK010000005.1 GCA_016282655.1 Bacillota bacterium
CCATCCAGGAGGTGCAGTTCAGCCTGGTGGCGAACCGCGGCTGCTTCGGCGGCTGCGCCTTCTGCGCCATCACCCTGCACCAGGGCCGTCAGGTCCGCAGCCGCAGCAAGGACTCCCTGCTGCGGGAGGGGAAGCTGCTCACGGAGCAGCCCGGCTTCAAGGGATACATCCACGACGTCGGCGGCCCCACGGCGAACTTTCGCGGGCCGGCCTGCAAAAAGCAGCTGAAGCAGGGCGTCTGCACTCACCGGGACTGCCTCTATCCGGGCCCCTGCCCGAACCTGCGGGCGGATCACGGTGAATATCTGGAGATCCTTCGCTCTCTGCGGGAGCTTCCCGGCGTGAAGAAAGTCTTCATCCGCAGCGGCATCCGCTACGACTATCTGCTGGCGGACCCCAAGGGGGGCCGCTTCCTGGAGGAGCTCTGCGCGCATCACGTCAGCGGCATCCTGAAGGTGGCGCCGGAGCACGTGGCGCAGCGGCCGCTCGCGGCCATGCACAAGCCGGCCAAGGAGGTCTTCCTCCGCTTCGAAAAGGAATACAAGGCCTGCAACCGCAGGCTGGGCAAGAAACAGTTCCTGATCCCCTATCTGATCTCCTCGCATCCCGGCAGCACGCTCGCGGACGCGGTGGAGCTGGCGCTGTTTCTGAAGAAAGAAGGCTTCGTGCCGGATCAGGTGCAGGATTTCTATCCCACGCCGGGCACGCTGGCGACCTGCATGTACTATACGGAGACGGACCCGCTGAGCGGCGCGCCGATCTTTGTGGAAAAGACGCTGGAAGGCAAGAAGATGCAGCGCGCGCTGCTGCACTATCACAAGAAGGAAAACCGGCAGTTGGTGGAAAAAGCCCTGCGCAAGGCAGGGCGGGAAGACCTGATCCCCGTGCTGCGGTGAAGGAGAAGGATGAGATGAGCCTCCTGATGAACCTGCCCCGGATCCTGGAAGAGAGCCGCGCGGCCTTCGCGCGCCTTGCGGAGGCGCCGGTCGAGACGCGCTACGTCCTGCGGGAGGACCGCAGGGGAGGGGACGCCCCCGGAAACTGTCTCGTGCGCGGCGAGAACGCCGCCTACATGCATTACCTGCTGCAGAACCGCGGCATGGCCGGCCGCCTGCAGCTGATCTACGCGGATCCGCCCTTCTTCAGCCACAACGACTACGGCGCGGACCTGAAGCTCCGCTCCGCGAAGCTCGGCGCGCTGCCCGCCGTCCGGCGTCCCGCCTACGAAGACCTCTGGACCGGCGGCATGGAGGACTATCTCTCCATGCTCACGCTGCGCTTCCTGCTGATGCGGGAGCTGCTCTCGGAGGAGGGCTGTCTCTGGGTCCACCTGGACTGGCACGCCGTCCACGCCGTGAAGCTCCTGCTGGACGAGATCTTCGGCGCTGAGAACTTCGTGAACGAGGTCATCTGGCAGTATAAGTCCGGCGGGGCCGGAAAACGCCGCTTTGCCCGCAAACACGACACGCTGCTCTTCTACGCGAAGTCGAAGAAGTACTATTTCAAGGCGCTGCAGGAGAAGAGCTACAACCGCAACTACCGCCCGTACCGCTTCAAGGGCGTGAAGGAATACAAGGACGATCTGGGCTGGTACACCATGGTCAACTGCAAGGACGTCTGGCAGATGGACATGGTGGGACGCACCGCCGCGGAGCGCAGCGGATACGCCACCCAGAAGCCGGAGGTCCTGCTGCGCCGCATCCTGGAGAGCTGCAGCAGGGAAGGAGACCTCTGTGCCGACCTCTTCGGCGGCAGCGGGACGCTCGCGGCCGTGGCCGAAGACATGGGGCGCGCCTGGATCAGCTGCGACGCCGGCGGCCTTGCCGCCGCCTGCAGTTTGAACCGGCTCGGCGCCCGCGGCGCGCGCTTCGCGTACTATGAAGAGGCGGAGCATCCCGCGCCGCAGGGACAGCTCCTGGCCGGCCTGCGCCGGGAGCGCGGCACCCTGGGCGACAAGAGCCTTCTGACGCTGGAACTGCAGGGATACCGCCTGCCGCAGGGCTGGGAGGCGGACGCGGTGCCGGAGCAGGTGCCGCTCCTCAAGGAGATCCTGAAGAAAGATCCGCTCCTGCTGCTGGACAGCTGGAGCGTGGACAGCCGCTACGACGGCGCCGTGCACCGCCCGGAGGCCTTTTTCCGCCGCGGGCCCGGCAGCGTCGCGGCCTGCTGGCAGACTTTGGAGGGCGCGCCCAGACGGGTCTCCGTGCGCGCCATGGACATCTTCGGCAACGCCGCAGAATGGATCGAAGGAGAGACGGAATGAACAAGAAGGCCGGCAGACGGCCCGCCATCAAAAAAGCGCTGATCGACCTGCTCTTTCTCTTCGTCGGCTGCGCGGTGGGAACTTATTCGACCATGGGGATCCTGGTCCCGAACGGCCTGTCCTCCGGCGGCATCACCGGCATCGCGCGCATCCTGCAGAAGGTGCTGCCGGTCGATTTCTCGATCGTGTACTACGCGGAAGCCCTGCTGGTCCTGCTCGCCTGCTTCCTCCTCCTGGGAGGCAAAGAAGCCCGCAAGATCCTGCTGCTCTCCGTGCTGTATCCGGCCTTTCTGGTCTTCTTTGAGCACGTGCCCATCCACGGCCTGCTGGAGACCAAGGACCTGACGCTGGCCGCGGTCTACTGCGGCGTCTTCAGCGGCATCTCCAACGGCTGCTTTTTCAGCCGGGGCTATTCCTCCGGCGGCACGGACACCATCGCGAAGATCATCCAGAAGAAGCTGCTGCCGCAGATGAGCCTTTCCAAGGTCCTGCTGGGCCTGGACGCCTGCATCATCATCGCGTCCGGCCTGTTCTACGGGCGCAACATCGCGCTCTACGCCCTCATCACCACCGTCATCAGCGCCAAGATGACCGAAGCCATCCTCTACGGCTTCGAGTCCAG
>JAEELK010000057.1 GCA_016282655.1 Bacillota bacterium
CAGCTGCATCCTTCTGGCGGACGGCGTCATCAAGTCGGAGGCGCTGCGGGACTACGCGTTTTTGGGCGAGCTCTCGCTGGACGGGCAGATCCGCGCGGTGCCGGGCGTGCTCCCGCTGGTCATGGGACTGCGGGAACAGGGCTTTTCCAAGGTGGTGCTGCCGGAGGGGAACGGCAGCGAAGCGGCCATGGTGCAGGGGATGGAGATCTATCCGGCGGCGCGGCTCGGGCAGATCATCGGCGCATTTGCCAGGCGAAAGGGCGCGCCGCGCTGGGAAGAACAGGGCGTCCGGCCCCTGCGGGGGGATCTTTCGGCGCTGCGAAAGAGGATCCCTGCGGCGCGCGATGCCGGCGACTTCGCGGAAGTCGCCGGTCAGGAGGTGGCCAAGCGCGCGCTGATGATCGCGGCGGCCGGCTTTCACAACGTGCTCATGGTGGGGCCGCCCGGGTCGGGCAAGACCATGCTGGCGCGCCGCGTGCCGGGCATCCTGCCGCCGCTGCAGGAGGAAGAGATGCTGGAGGTGACGCGCATCTACAGCGTGGCCGGAGAGCTGAACGAGCGCAGGCCGCTGGTGGTGGAAAGGCCCTTCCGGGCGCCGCATCACAGCATCTCTGGGGCGGCTCTGGCGGGCGGCGGGAGCCGCCCCAGGCCGGGCGAGGTCAGCCTGGCGCACAAAGGCGTGCTCTTCCTGGACGAGCTGCCGGAATTCAGCCGGCAGACCCTCGAGTTGCTGCGCCAGCCGCTGGAGGACAAGGAGATCACCATCGCGCGCATCGGCGGGGTCTGCCGCTTCCCGAGCGATTTCTTTCTGCTCGCGGCCATGAATCCCTGCCCCTGCGGTTATTACGGCCATCCGAAGCTCGCCTGCAGCTGCACGGAGCATCAGATCCGCAGCTACCTCGGCAAGCTCTCCGGCCCGCTCCTCGACCGCATCGACATCCAGATCGAGATCTATCCGCCGGACTATGACGCGCTCGAGCGCTTCGACGGAATGAGCAGCGCGGCGATGGCCGAGCGGGTCCGGGCGGCGCGGGAGCGGCAGCTCTTTCGTTACCGCGGGGAAGCCTTCTCCTTCAACGGGCAGCTGCCTTCCGCGCGCATCGAGCAGTACTGCGGGGCGGAGGAGGCGGGCGAGGCGCTGCTGCGGCAGGCCTTTGAACACTACGCGCTCAGCGCGCGCGCCTTGCAGAAGCTGCGCCGCCTGAGCCGCAGCATCGCGGACCTGGAAGGAGAGGAGCGGATCAGCGCGGCGCACTGCGCGGAGGCGCTGCAGTATCAGAGTTTCGCGAGGCGCAGGGAAGCGATGCGGGAGGACACATGGATACGGTAAAGAAAGTCTGTCTGGACGAGCCGGAGTACCCGGCGCTGCTGCGCGAGATCAAGGATCCGCCCGCGCAGCTCTATTACATCGGAGATCTCGGCATCTGCGCGATGCCCTGCGCCGCCGTGGTCGGCTCGCGGAAAGGGAGCCTCTACGGGCGCTGGGCGGCTTCTTTTCTGGCGGAGCAGCTCGCGCTGGCAGGCGCGGCCGTGGTCAGCGGCATGGCCTTCGGCGCAGACACCGAAGCGCATAAGGGCGCGCTCAAGGCGGGCGGAAAGACCATCGCCGTGCTGGGCTGCGGCGCGGACGTTCCGTATCCGGCCGGCAACCGCAGCCTCTGGCGGCGCATCGCGGAGGAGGGCCTGATCCTCTCGGAATACGAGCCGGGCACGCGGCCGCAGAAATACTATTTCCCGGCAAGGAACCGCATCATCAGCGGTCTGAGCCGCCTGACGGTGGTCGCGGAGGCGGGGCTGCACAGCGGCTCGCTCATCACGGCCGGACTGGCGGCGGAACAGGGCAGAGAGGTCTTCGCCGTGCCGGGCAACATCAACAACATCTATGCCATCGGCTGCAACCGTCTGATCCAGGACGGGGCGCAGCCGGTGACGGTCGCGGAGGACCTGCTGGACGCCATGGGGCTGCGCGCGGAGAAGCTCGCGCGGGAGAACGCTTCCCTGAGCCCGGAGGAGCTGCGCCTGCTCTCGCTGCTCGGCAAGGGCGGCGAGCGGAGCATCGGCGAGCTCGCGCTGGCGCTGGAGCAGTCGACGGCGCAGACGGCGGCGATGGTGACGATCCTGGAGATGAAGGGGCTGATCCGGAGCGCGATGGGCAAAGTATTTCTTGCAAAGTCCATTTAGTCTACATTATAATAGCGATTGTAATTTTTTATGAACGCTAACGGTTTGTTACGCGACGGCAGCGGGGCTTCCCCGCACAGCGTCGCGGAACGCCGGCACTTAGCGATCGGCGAGCCGCAGGCGAAGACGGAGCTTAGTACCGCTGCGTTTCGCGCTAAGCGCGAGCGGCTGTGCGGGGAAGCCCCGCTGCCGCCGCCTGTCAAATACATAGTAAAGGATCAGGAGATAATCCATGTCGAAAACACTGCTCATCGTGGAGTCGCCCTCCAAAGCAAAGACCATCAAGAAATACCTGGGGCCCAAGACCTACAACGTGATCGCCTCCGTCGGGCACGTGGTGGACCTGCCCAAGAGCAAACTGGGCATCGACATTGCGCATAACTTTGAGCCGCAGTACATTCAGATCCGCGGCAAAGGAGACGTCATCAAGTCCCTGCGCAAGGAAGCCAAAGAGGCCGACCGCGTTCTGCTCGCGACAGACCCGGACCGCGAAGGCGAAGCCATCGCCTGGCATCTCAGCAAGCTGCTGAAGCTGGACGGGAACAGCGCGTGCCGCATCCAGTTCAACGAGATCACGAAGGATGCCGTGAAGGCGGCCGTCAAAGCGCCCCGCGCCATCGACATGAAGCGCGTGGACGCGCAGCAGGCGCGCCGCGTCACGGACCGTCTGGTGGGCTATCAGATCAGCCCGCTGCTCTGGAAGAAGATCTGCCCGGGCCTTTCGGCGGGCAGAGTACAGTCCGCCGCGCTCAAGCTGATCTGCGACCGGGACAAGGAGATCGACGCCTTCGTGCCGGAGGAATACTGGACCATCACCGCAGTGCTGAAGCAGGCAGAAGGCAAGCACAAGGCCTTTTCGGCCAAGCTGGAAAAGCGCAAGGGCCGCAAGCTGGAGCTGCACACGGAGGCGGAAGCGCAGGCGGTCCTGGACGCGCTGCGCCCGGACGCCTACGAGGTGCGCAGCGTCACGGAAAAAGAAGTCAAGAAGGCGCCCTTCGCGCCCTTCACGACGAGCAGCCTGCAGCAGGCGGCCTCTGTCCGGCTCGGCTTCAATCCCTCCAAGACCATGCTCCTCGCGCAGCAGCTCTATGAGGGCATCGAGATCAAGGGCCACGGCACGCTGGGTCTGGTCACCTACATCCGTACGGACTCCGTCCGCATCTCGGAGGAGGCGGACCGGGCCGTGCGCGCTTACATCAAAGAAGAGTACGGCGAGCATTACCTGGGCCGCGGCGTCTTCAGCAACCGCAGCCGCGCGGTGCAGGACGGCCACGAGGCCATCCGTCCCAGCGACCTTCATCTGACGCCGGATGAGATCAAGGATTCGCTCAGCCGGGATCAGTATAAGCTCTATCACCTCATCTGGACCCGCTTCGTGGCCAGCCGCATGTCCGCCGCGGTCTATGACAGCGTCAGCGCGGAGATCGTCAACGGGGACTACGGCTTCAAGGCCGGCGGTTCCAAGCAGCGCTTCGACGGCTACCGCCGCGTGTACCTGGTCAGCGACGACGAGGAAGAAAAGCAGAACCTGCAGCTGCGCGAGGGCGAAACGCTCACGCAGGAAGAACTCAAACCGGAGCAGAAGTTTACCGCGCCGCCCGCGCACTTTACGGACGCCAGCCTGGTCAAAGAGCTGGAGGACCGGGGCATCGGCCGCCCCAGCACCTATGCCGCCATCATCGCCACGCTCCTGAAGCGCCAGTACGTCAGCCGGAACAAGAAGAGCCTGCTGCGCACGGACCTGGGGCAGGTGGTGGACGACGTGATGGAAGCCTATTTCCCGGATATCGTCAACACCGAATACACCGCCCGCGTCGAAGAGCGCCTGGATCAGGTGGAGAGCGAAGGCATCGCCTGGCAGGACGTGGTCGCGGACTTCTATCAGCCGCTGCGCGCGGAGCTGGAAAAGGCGGGACAGGAGATGGGCAAGGTGGATCTGCCGCAGCGGGTCAGCGAGGAGCTCTGCCCCGAGTGCGGCGCGCCGATGGTCTATAAGAAAGGCCGCTTCGGCGAATTCCTTGCCTGCAGCCGTTATCCGGACTGCAAGGGCACCATGTCCATCCAGACGAAGATCGGCGTGGACTGTCCGAAGTGCGGAAAGCCGCTGGTCCGCCGGAAGGGCAAGAAAGGCAAGATCTTCTACGGCTGCAGCGGATATCCGGACTGCAAGGAGGTCTTCTGGGACGAGCCCACCGCCGAACGTTGTCCGAACTGCGGTTCGCTGCTCTGCAAGAGCGGCCGCGGCGGACTGAGCTGCAGCAACAAGGAATGCGGATACAAGAAACGGTAACAGGATCTGAAAGG
>JAEELK010000058.1 GCA_016282655.1 Bacillota bacterium
CGTGATGGGCGAGGAATACGGCTACCGCCTCTGGATGTTCCTGCAGTCCGACAGCAGCTTCATCTGGCTGTACTAGGGGGTAGGATACGCGGATGTCTGTGCTTGCGATCGACGTCGGCGGAACGGCCGTCAAATACGCGGAGATCGACAGAGAGCGCCGCTTCCTGACGCACGGCAGCGTGCCGACGCCCACGGAAGGCCGGGAAGCCCTGGTGGAGACGATCGGGCGCCTGTATGACGCCGCGGCGGACTGCGAAGGGATCGCCATCGCCATGCCCGGCATCATCGACCCGGAGAACGGCTACGTGCGCATGGGCGGCGCGCTGCGCTACAACGATGATTTCTACTTTCGCGAGGCGCTGCGCGCGCGCTGCCCGGTGCCGGTCTGGATGGAGAACGACGCCAACTGCGCCGCGATCGCGGAGGCCGCGGAGGGCTGTCTGAAGGACGTCCCGAACGGGATGCTGCTGGTCTTCGGCACTATGGTCGGCGGCGCGCTGATCCGGGATCACGAGCTGTACCGGGGCAGCCACTTTTCTGCCGGAGAGGTCTCCTATCTGATCACGCGGCAGGACGGCCTGCCTTCCGGGGAGACGCTCTGGGGCGAACGCTGCGGCGTGCCCGGGCTCTGCCGCGCGTACGCGCGCGCCAAGGGCCTGCCGGAGGGCGAAGTCGACGGCAGGCGGGTCTTTCGGGCGGTCGGCGAGGGCGAGCCGGAAGCGCTCCGGGCGCTGGAAGAGTATGCCGCGGAGATCGCCGTCCAGATCTTCAACCTCCAGAACGTTTATGATCCGGACCGATTCGCGATCGGCGGTGGGATCAGCGCGCAGCCTGCGCTGATCGACGCGATCCGGGCGCAGCTCGGGCGGCTCTACGCGGCCTGCCCCTACCGCGTCCGGCAGGCGGAGATCGCGGCCTGCAGGTTCCGCAACGACGCGAACCTCTACGGGGCGTACTTTTGTTATCTGCAGAACGTCAAAGCCTAGGCGGGCGGCAGGAGAAAGCCCGCGGCATGCGCCGCGGACGGGAACGAACGAAAAAACGGGCCGGCAGATGCCGGCCCGTTTTAATATGCCTGCGGAGCGCGCCTATCCGAGCAGGAGAGGCTGGATGAGGTTGAAGCAGTAGCCGACCAGGATGATGCCGGCGGTGCAGATGCCGAAGAAGACGCCGAGCAGCTTCGGCTTGACGGCCTTGCGCAGCATGACCATGGAAGGCAGGGAGAGGGTGGTGACGGCCATCATGAAGGCGAGCACCACGCCGAGCAGCGCGCCCTTGGAGAGCAGGGCCTCCGCGATGGGGATGCAGCCGAAGATGTCCGCGTACATGGGGATGCCGACCAGAACGGCCACGAAGACGCCGAGCGGGTTGCCGCTGCCGAGCAGCCGCACGATCAGATCCTCCGGGATCCAGTTGTGGATGAAGGCGCCGATGCCCACGCCGAGGAAGATGTAAGGAGCCACTTTTCTCACGGTGGAGAGGAGCTGCTCCAGGGCGTATTCCAGACGTTCGCGCTGATCGGGCACGTCGAGCGCGGTCTCGATGGCGGGGGCGCTGCGGATGAAGTCCTCCACGCTCTCCTCCAGGTGCAGGCGCTCGATGACGCTGCCGCCGATGACGGCGATGACGAGCCCCAGCAGCACGTAGACGATGGCGACCCTGCCGCCGAAGATGCTCATGAGCAGGATGAGGGAGCCGAGATCCACCATGGGGGAGGAGATCAGGAAGGAGAAGGTGACGCCCAGCGGAAGCCCCGCGCTGGTGAAGCCGATGAAGAGGGGGATGGAGGAGCAGGAGCAGAAGGGCGTCACGGTGCCGAGCAGGGCGGCGATGCAGTTCGCGCCGAGCCCGTGGAAGCGCCCGAGGATCCGCTTGCTGCGCTCCGGCGGGAAGTAGCTCTGGATGTAGGAGATGAGGAAGATCAGCACGCTGAGCAGCACGAAGATCTTGATGACGTCGTAGCAGAAAAAGCGCAGGCTGCCGCCGAGACGCGTCGCGGTGTCGAGGCCGAAGCTCTCCAGGATCCGCCCCACGAGGCGGTCCAGCCATTTCATGCCAAGCACTTCGTTCTGAAAAAAGGTCCACATAAGCCGGCCTCCTTCTAATATCGAAATATTGAAATATATCTATGCGTTCTTTGAAAATTTGGAGACTGTTCGGAAACAGTCTCCGCATGGATCGTCTAGCGCTCCGCGGGGAGGACGCTGTCCAGATAGTCGCGGGCGGCCAGAAGCCCTTCGCGGCAAAGGGAGTAATGGGTCCATTTGCCGTCCTTGCGGCCGCGCACGAGGCCTGCGGCGGCAAGGAGCTTCATGTGATGCGAGAGGGTGGGCTGGCTGATGTTCAGGTTCTCCAGCAGGACGCAGGCGCACTGTTCGCCGCCTGCCAGGATGCGCAGGATCAGCACCCGGTTCTCGTCCGCCAGCGCCTTGAAGAGCGCCGCGGTCTCCTGACTCGTCATAGACATGCTCCTCGGCCTCCTTCCGCGTCAGCGCTGTGCTTTCTCGATGAGTTTTTTGATCTTTTTGACGGGGGCAACGCTGCCGGCGTGGACCAGTTTCCCGTCGATCATGATGGCGGGGGCGCTCATGACGCCCAGCCGCACGATGTCCACCAGGTCTTCCACCTTTTCGACGGAGGCGTCCGAAGCGAGCTCCGCCACGGCGGCAAGCGTGTTTTCGTAGAGGGTGTTGCAGCCTTCGCAGCCCATGCCAAGTACCTGAATGATCATGACGGCCTCCTAATTGCGGAACTTCACGGGCAGGGAGATGTTCTTTTCCCAAGCCTCGCTGAGGGTGCGGATGAGCTGGATGCCCGTCCGGGAGATGAAGACCAGCTGCGCTTTTTCCAGCGGGTCACAGCTCTTGTAATCGATGCGGTCGCCCACCACGTCCACCTGCGTCCAGGCGCCGTCCAGCAGGGCGAAGCCCTTGATGCGGAAGCAGTCCGCGAGCACGTCGCGCAGGAAGGCGTCCATGCCGGCCTTCGGGATGCTCTCCGTGAACTCCAGAGAGAAGGTCTTGGGGCGGGTCTCGGCGCTGTTGGTGGTCTCTTCGAAGGGCGCCCAGTTGTAGCCGCTGAGGTCCTGCTCGAGGATGGCCGGGTCCATGGCGCCCATGACGCTCTCGACCACGAGGCAGCTGTCGTTGAGCTTGCGGACCTCTGCGATGACCTCGTCCAGCTTGGCGCGGTCCACGAGGTCGCACTTGTTCACCAGCGCGATGTTGCAGTGGATGACCTGCCGGCGGACGGACTCCAGCTCGGCGGCGTCGCGGAGGAAGTCCACGGCGTCGATGAGGCAGATGGTCCCGCGCAGATCGTAGGGCTGTGTGCCCTTGATCGCGGCCACGGCGTTCATGATCTCCTCCAGGTTGGAGGGGTCTCCCATGCCGGAGCTCTCCACGAAGAGATACTCAAAGCCCATGCCGCTCATCTCGGCCAGGGTCTGGACGAAGTTGAGCTTCAGGCAGGTGCAGAAGATGGAGCCGCGGCTGATCTCGACCATCTTGACGTCCTCGTTCTCGCGGATGATGTCGCCGTCGATGGAGATCTTGCCGAATTCGTTCTGGATGATGCCGATCTTATGGCCTTTCATGGCGTCCAGCAGCTTCAGGAGCATGGTGGTCTTGCCGGAGCCGAGAAAGCCGGTGAGAATGAAGAGTTTGGTCTTTGGCATTTGTGGTCCTCCCTGATCGTGCTTTGTGATGCTTATGATGCGGCGCGCCGGAGCGCGGGTCTGTTTCTAAGGTCATTATATTTATATATTTCAATTTGTCAATATGTTTTTCAAAAAAAGAACGCCTGCTTCGAGGTCTTTCGACGCGGAGGCTTCACAGCAGCTGCCGGATCACTTCGCCGCTGTCGCCGGAGAGCACGATGGAGCGATCCTCGATCAGCGCGGGGCAGCAGGCTTCGTTGTAATTCAGACAGGCATAGACGGCGTTTTCGTTCTCGCCCGCCATCTGCCAGAAGGGGTATTTGATGATCATGGGCGTGTTGTTCCCGACGCCGATCTCCAGGAAGAGCAGGCGCTGTCCTTCGTGCCTGTTCAGAAAGTCCAGATAGGCCGCGGAAGCCCTGTGCCAGCCCTCGTCCTCGACGAAGCTGTCGTCCGCGCGCAGATTCATTTTCATGGGCTCGCCGCAGACGGGGCAGCGGGGGAGCAGGCCGGGCGAGACGGTCATCCCGGGCGCCCGTCCTTCCGGGAAGGAGAGCGTCCCGTCCGCCCCGAAGCCGAAGCCCTGCGCCAGGAGCATCTCGCGCACGGCGTCCTCGTTGTCATAGGTC
>JAEELK010000059.1 GCA_016282655.1 Bacillota bacterium
TCTTGGTAGGCGGTTCTACCCGTATCCCTGCTGTCCAGACTGCTGTCAGGAACATCACCGGCAAGGATCCTTTCAAGGGCATCAACCCTGATGAGTGCGTCGCGATCGGCGCGGCCATCCAGGCCGGCGTCCTCACCGGCGAAGTCACGGACGTTCTGCTTCTGGACGTAACGCCGCTGTCCCTGTCCATCGAGACGCTGGGCGGCGTCGCCACCAGACTCATCGAGCGCAACACCACCATCCCGACCAAGAAGAGCCAGGTCTTCTCCACTGCGGTGGACAATCAGACCGCGGTCGACATCCACGTGCTCCAGGGCGAGCGCGAGATGGCTGCCGGCAACACCACGCTGGGACGCTTCCAGCTGACGGGCATTCCGCCCGCACCGCGCGGAGTGCCGCAGATCGAGGTCACCTTCGACATCGACGCCAACGGCATCGTCAACGTCAGCGCCAAGGACCTCGGCACCGGCCAGGAGCAGCGCATCACCATCACCTCCTCCAACAAGCTGAGCGAGGACGAGATCAACGCCAAGGTCAAGGAGGCGCAGCAGTACGCCGCCGAAGACAAGAAGAAGAAGGAAGAGATCGACATCCGCAACCAGGCGGAGAGCATGATCTACGAGACCGACAAGGCGCTCAAGGAGCTCGGCGACAAGCTGGCCGAAGAGGACAAGAACAAGGTCCAGGCGGCCAAGGAAGCGCTGCAGAAGGCGCTGGAGGGCAATGACGCGGACGAGATCAAGGCCAAGACCGAAGCCTTCACCAACGAGTTCTACGCCATCTCCGCGAAGATCTACCAGCAGGCGCAGCAGGCCGGTCAGCAGGCCGGCCCCGGCCCGGAGACGGGCGGCGCCGCGGGCGATGGTCCTGCCGGCGACAACGTGGTGGACGCGGACTACACCGTGGTCGACGACGATAACAAATAAGAAACGCTTTTCATGATCTGTTCAGAGGGTCGGCGCAGCCGGCCCTCTCGCAGGTTGTTTGGTTAATGAAAGAAAATGGCAGAAAAACGAGATTATTATGAGGTGCTGGGCCTGAAAAAGGGCGCCAGCGACGAAGAGATCAAATCCGCCTTCCGCAAGATGGCCATGAAGTATCACCCGGACCGCAATCCGGGCGACAAGGCCGCGGAAGAGAAGTTCAAAGAGATCAACGAAGCCTACGGCATCCTCTCCGATCCGCAGAAGAAGGAACGCTACGACCGCTACGGCTTTGCCGGCGTGGATCCTTCCGCGGCGGCGGACGGCGCGGGCGGTTTCGGCGGCTTTGGCGGTTTCGGCGGTACGGGCGGCTTTGAGGACATCTTCGGAGACATATTCGGCATGTTCGGCGGGGGCGGCGCGCGCAGCCGCAACGCGGCGCAGCGCGGATCCGACCTCCAGAAGGGACTCACGATCAGCTTCGAGGAGGCTGCTTTCGGCTGCAAGAAAGAGATCCAGGTGAACCGCTACGAGATCTGCAGCGCCTGCAAAGGCAGCGGCGCGGAGCCGGGCACGAACAAGAGCACCTGCCCCAAGTGCGGCGGCAGCGGCCGGATCCAGCAGACGCAGCGGACGCCCTTCGGGCAGTTCACCAACGTGGTCACCTGCGACCGCTGCGGCGGCACGGGCCAGATCATAGAGCATCCCTGCGCGGTCTGCGGCGGCAGCGGCAGGGTGCGCAAGACCGTCACCATCGCGGTGGACGTGCCCGCCGGCGTGGACAACGACTCCCTGATCTCCCTGAAAGGGCAGGGCGAGCCGGGCGTCAACGGCGGTCCGAACGGCGATCTCTACGTGGTCATCAAGGTCAAGCCGCACAAGCTCTTCCGCAGAAAGGGAGACGACCTCTGGCTGGACATCCCCATCACCTTCACGCAGGCGGCCCTCGGCGACGAGATCACGGTGCCGACGCTGCGCGAGAAGCTCAGCTACAAGATCCCCGCGGGCACGCAGCCGGACACGGTCTTCCGTCTCCGCGGCAAGGGCGTGCAGAACCTGCGCAACGGGCGCATGGGCGACCTCTACGTGAAGGTCGTGCTGGAGGTCCCGACGAAGCTGAGCCGCGAGCAGAAGGCGGCCATCAAGTCCTTCGGCGAAAAGACCATCACGGAAGGTTACAACAAGAGAAAATCCTTCGCCGATACGGTGAAAGACCTGTTCAAATAAGATGAATTACACAAAAGTCACCATCTACGGCAAGACGAACGAGAACGAAGCCCTGATGTCCGCTCTGGAAGAGCTGGGCATCAGCGGCTTTTCCGTTGAGGATCCCGCGGACGTGCGGGAGCTCATGGAGAAAAAGCACAGCTACGATTGGGATTACGTGGATCCGGAAGTGCTGGCCCTGGAGACGCAGGAGCCGCGCTTCAGCTTTTATTTAGAAGACAGTCCCGAGGGCATGGATCTTTTGGACGCAGCTCTGAGTGAGGCGGACTATCGAGGCGCCGGGCGGGTAGAGATCAGCAGCGTGGCCGAAGAAGACTGGCGCGACTGCTGGAAACAGTATTTCAAGCCCGCCCGGATCAGCCGCCGCTTCACGGTGAAGCCCTCCTGGGAAGAATATATCGCGGAAGACCCGGATGAGAAGATCATCGAGATCGATCCCGGCCAGGCCTTCGGCACGGGCACCCATCCCACCACGACGCTCTGCCTGAAGCTGCTGGAGGACTATCTGAAGCCGGGCGAGAGCCGCGTGCTGGACGTGGGCTGCGGCTCGGGCATCCTCTCCGTGGGCGCGTCGCTGCTCGGCGCGAAGCGCGTGCTCGGCGTGGAGATCGATCCCGTGGCCTGCGCGGTCGCGCGCGAGAACGCGGCGCGGAACGGCGTCTCCGTGGAGATCCGCGAAGGCGATCTCGTGGAAGGCGTGGAAGAGCGGGCGGACGTCGTGCTGGCGAACCTCATGGCGGATCTGGTGCTGCGCCTCGCGGACAGCGTGCCCCGCGTCATGGCGGAGGGGAGCGTTTTCATCTCTTCCGGCATCCTCCTGGAAAAGGAAGAGACGGTGGCGGAGGGCCTGAAGGCAAAGGGCTTCGTCATCGAGCGGATCGAGGAAGAAGGGGACTGGTGCGCCATCGCCGCCAGACGAAAGGAATAGCATGAGCCGTTTTTTCGTGCGTCCGGAGGACGTGGGCGAGGAGGAGATCCTGCTCCGGGACCTGGGAGACATCAAGCATCTGTCTAAAGTATTGCGCCTGCAGCCGGGAGACGAGATCGAGATCTCGGATTCCAGCTGCTTTGAATATCGGGCGGAGATCTCGGAGATCGCGCCCGCACTGGTCCGCGCGCGCATCCTGGACAAACAGGCCTTCCGCGGAGAGCCGAAGACCCGCGCGACGCTCTTTCAGGGCGTCCCGAAGCAGGGCAAGATGGAGAGCATCGTGCAGAAGTGCGTGGAGCTCGGCGTGGCGGAGATCGTGCCGGTCTTCACGGCGCGCACGGTCGTGACGGAGAAGGGAAAGAACCTGGAACACAAGCGGGAACGCTGGCAGAAGGTCGCGGACGAAGCCGTGAAGCAGTGCGGCAGGGGCCTGATCCCGCAGATCCGGCCTTTCATGCGCTTTTCGGAGATGCTGGAAGCGGTCTCCGGAGACGCCTTCGATCTGCTGGTATTCCTCTACGAAAATGAAGAAGAACGCAGCATCAAGGATCTGCTTCGCGCGCTGCCCGCGGCGGAAGGGCGCCGCGTGGCCCTCTTCGTGGGGCCGGAGGGCGGCTTTTCCGAAGCGGAGGCGGAAGCGCTCCGCGCGCTCGCACCGCCCGTGACGCTGGGCAAAACGGTCCTGCGCACGGAGACCGCCGGGATGGCGGCCCTTGCCATGCTGTTTTATGAATTGGAGCTTTAGGATGCGCGTATCGTTCTACACCCTTGGCTGCAAAACGAACCAATACGAGAGCCAGGCGCTGAAGGAGGCCTTCCGGCGGCGCGGCGCGGAGATCGTCGGCGAGGAGGACTTCGCCGATGTTTGCGTTGTGAACACCTGCACGGTCCCCGCCCTCGCGGACCGGAAATCCAGAAACTACATCCGGCGCATGAAGAAGCGCAGCCCGGACTGCTTCGTGGTGGTCTGCGGCTGTTTCGCGCA
>JAEELK010000060.1 GCA_016282655.1 Bacillota bacterium
CTCCGCGATCTGCAGCCGGATCTCCTCCTTGTCCAGGCAGAAGAAATCCTTCTTCCGTTTCTTTGCGAAGCGGGCCAGCACCCGGAGGTTCACCGGGGAAGGCCGCACGGGCGCATAGGGATCCACGTCTTCCGTGTAGCCGTCCGGAAGCGTTTCATCCACGTAATACTTCGGCAGGATCAGATCCTCCGGCATGGCCGGTCTGTAGCGGTGGCGCAGCGCGCGCACCGGCAGGAACATGGTGTCCAAGAGGAGACTGATGAGGCCCTGCGCCGTGCAGAGCTCCAGGATCTCCTCCGCCCGGTCTTCCGTGATGAGGAAATGGTTCTGATGCAAAAGCCCCAGATAATCCGCCTGCAAGATCTCTCCGTAATTGAGGATCAGCTGATTGTCCACGGCGATGCCGTGCACCGTGCCGCCGTAGCCCCACTCCAGGGACTTTCGGATGGCTCTGGAAAAGAGCAGTCCGCCGATCCCCGCGTATTTAAATTCGTAGTGGTACGGAGAATCCGGATAGGGAGCCGCCGCCATGCACTGGACGTAGGCGGCGTGCGCCGTCCTGTCCTGATAGACGCCGATCAGTCCCTGGACCTCTTCGTCGTCCGTGCAGAGCGCATAGACTTCCACCTCTTCCGGCAGCCGCGCCCAGTCCACGAGCCAGCCGTTGCTTTCATTGAATCCCGACAGCAGTTCCTTGTCCGCGAAGCGCTTGAAGTGAATGTAATGGATGCTATCCGAGCCGGTCAAACGCAGGCAGGGGGAAAGCTCGTCTACCCGTAAGGTCAACGCCGGGTTTCCCATGATACCCTTCCTTTCCGATCATGATCAGGAGATTTGTAGCAGCATTCGATAGTCTGTTTTAGTATAGCACATCGCCCGCGAAAAAAAAAGGAAAAGGTCTTGCCCGCGGCCCCTCCCGATGGTTAAATACTGTTATGAACAGAAAACGCATTTTGCTCTTGCTTGTGCTGCTGATCCTCGCGGCGGCTTTCTTCTTTTTTTTCGCGCGGAGCGCGCGGGAAGCGCAGGCCCCTGCCCTGCCTCCGCCCGCCGAGACCGCCCTTTCGGAGCTTCCTTCCGGAGAGCAGACCACCGTCTGCGTCGGCCGCTCCGGCTATCTGGCGGACTTTCCCCGCCCCTACGGCGCCATGCTGGCCATCTGCTCCGACATCGACGGCAGCACGCTGGAGAGCTTCCAGCGCTACCACAGCTATCTGAATCAGAGCTTCTGGAACGACGCGGTGGGAGACTACGGGCTGGGGCTGGACGTGGCGGATTCCTTCTGGATCTACGGCGGCGAGACCGAGAACGCCTTCTCCGTCTTTCAGGGCTACGACACAGAGGACCCCGCGGGCCTCAACGACATCTGCTGGTACTGGAAGCAGGGCTACATCGATTCCCTCCACTCCTTCGGCGACTTCTCCGGCGGCGTTTCCCCGGAGCGCGATTACGCGGCGCTCGGCTGGTCTCTGCTGCGGGAGGCGGGCATGGAGATCCCCGTCTTCATCAACCACGGCAGCGACTCCAACCGCCTGAACTTCGGCGGCTATACGGAACGCGGCCTCATGCGCTATCAGGCCGGAGACGATCCGGACAGCCCCTATTATCACACCGATCTCACGCTGGCCGCCGGCGTCCGCTACGTCTGGGCCTCGGAGGGCAGCAGCCGCTTCGGCATGGACACGCCGCTCTACCTGATCGAGCTCCGCGACGGGCAGAAGGTCTGGGGCTTTGAGCGCTATACGCACGAGGAGAAGCTCGGAAAAAACGACTGGGTCTGGACGCCCTCCCGCCTCTGGGAAGAGCTCAGCGAAGCGCACCTGGCGGAGATCGTCGACAAGGGGCAGTTCGCCATCGTCGCCCAGCATCTGGGCTCGGACGACATCCTTTCCTACGAGAAGAACATCTACGCGCTGAAGCGCCTGAAGGCCTATCAGGACGAAGGAAAGATCCTGGTGGCCCGCACTTCGCGCCTCCTGAACTACGCGCTCGCGCGCGATTATCTGCGCTACGCCGTCACGATCGAGGACGGCAGCGCCCTGGTGGAGATCCTGGAGCTGGCGGACCCGGCCACGGGCTCGCGCGTCCCCGCGCTCGACGAGATCCGCGGCATCTGCTTCCTGCTGCCCGGCTGCACGGACTGCGAGGTCCGGCTGAACGGCGCGCCGCTGGAAGCGCTTTCCCACGGCGTCGGCGCGGACGGCGTTCCCTACTGGCAGATCCCCTGGTTCGGGGAGGAGGAAAGCCATGCCGAAGATCAGTAACGACTGGCTGAGCGTCATCGGCGAGGAGTTTCAGAAGCCCTACTATCTGCAGCTGCGGCAGTTCCTGATCTCGGAATACCGCGGCGGCGCGGTCTATCCGCCCATGGACGATATCTTCAACGCCTTCCACTATACGCCCCTCGGCAAGGTCAAGGTCGTGATCCTCGGGCAGGATCCCTATCACGAGCCCGGGCAGGCCCACGGGCTGGCCTTTTCCGTGCAGCCCGGAACTCCCGTACCGCCCTCCCTGCGCAACATGTATCAGGAGCTGGCAGACGACCTGGGCTGCCGCGTCCCGAACAACGGCTGCCTGAAGAAATGGGCGGAGCAGGGCGTGCTTCTGCTCAACACCGTGCTGACGGTCCGCGCGCACGAGGCGAACTCCCACCGCGGACAGGGCTGGGAACTCTTTACGGACGCCGTCATCCGCGCGCTGAACGGGCTGGACCGGCCGCTGGTCTATCTGCTCTGGGGCAGCCCCGCGCGCGCCAAGCGGGCCATGCTGGACAATCCGAAGCAGCTGGCGCTCGAAGCGCCGCATCCGAGCCCCCTCTCCGCCTCCCGCGGCTTCTTCGGCTGCCGCCACTTCAGCCGCTGCAACGCCTTTCTGGAGAGCCAGGGCATCGCGCCGATCGACTGGCAGATCGAGGATCTGTAAGCGCGGTCTTCCCGCATCGCAAAAGAAAAACGAGCCGCCCTTCGGGCGGCTCGTTTCGTTTTGCCTTTCGACGCGGCGGGCCATGAGCGCCCGCCGTGCTGCTGCGCGCGGCGCAGTCTTACTGCATGTCGAACTGGACCAGGTCGTAGTCCATCAGGAGGCGGCAGGCGATCGCGGCCACTTCGCTGCGCTTGATGTTGTCCTTGGGCTTGAAGTTGTGAGCGCTGTCGGAGCCGGCCAGGACACCGGTGCGATAGAACTCATAGATCTCGGCCGCATGCTCGTTCGTCATGGGCACGTCGCCGATGGAGCCGTCGGGCACGTTGTTGATCGGCTCGCTGGTGGGAACGCAGGCGTAGAAGATGTGCACGAAGTCCTCGCGGGTGATCTTGGCGTTCATGTCCGGATAGTCGCAGGGGATGCCGTTTTCGGTGGCATAGTTCACGTACTTCTGATACCAGGGGCCGTCCGCGGTCATCTCGTCCGGGGAGGTCGCCCAGTTGAAGTTCGCGTGCATGCGGGTGCCGAGCGTGATGGCTTCCGCATAGGTCATATTGTCGTTGGGGCAGAACTTGCCTTCTTCCTTGCCCTTGAGCAGCTCGTTCTCGTAAGCTCTCTGCACGTAGCCGTAAAACCAGTCGGTCTTCTGGACGTCCTGGAAGGCCGGGATCTCTCTGGAATAGTAATCCCAGGTGTAGTAGTCGTTGTCTTCGTGCCACTGGACGTAGGCCAGGCCGGCTTTGCTGCCGTCCGCGATCTCGAAGTAGACGCCGGTGGCGTTGCTCACGTCGATCGTTGCGGTCGCCTTCGCGCCGTTTGCGGTGAAGGTCTTGACCACGGGCGTGCCGTCTTCTTCGCTTAAGTTATAAACGTTGGCGCGCAGCTCCGGAGCGTAGGTCTTCAGCGCGTCCGCGAACTCGGCGGCGCTCATGCTCTTGATCGGCGTAAGCTCGATGCTCAGCGTGTTCTGATCCGCGCTTTCCTC
>JAEELK010000061.1 GCA_016282655.1 Bacillota bacterium
CCCGCCCCCCTATTTTTTTCATTTTAACACAAGATGCCCCACGCGGGGAGAAAATGTGCTAAACTTTTCCCCATGGAATCCTTTGCTCTTTTGCCCGCGCGCGCGGACGCGCTCTTAGACTGGTACCTGCGGAACGCCCGGGATCTCCCGTGGCGGCGGGACCCTGCGCCCTACCGCGTCTGGATCTCGGAGATCATGCTGCAGCAGACGCGCGTGGAGGCCGGGAAGGCCTATTTCCTGCGTTTCGTGGAGGCGCTGCCGGACGCGGCCGCGCTGGCGGCGGCCCCGGAGGAGCAGCTGCTGAAGCTCTGGGAAGGGCTCGGCTATTACAACCGGGTGCGCAATTTGCAGAAGGCCGCGCGGATCGTCTGCGAACGCTACGGCGGCGCGCTGCCCGCTTCCTTCGAAGCGCTGCTGGCGCTGCCGGGCATCGGCGCCTATACGGCCGGCGCCATCGCCTCCATCGCCTTCGGTCTGCCGGCGCCGGCCGTGGACGGCAACGTACTGCGGGTGCTCTCGCGCTTCCACGCGAGCGAAGCCGACACGGATCTGCCGGAGACGAAGCGCGCTTTTGAAGCGGAAGTACGCGCCGTGCAGGAAGCGCTCGCCGCGCGCGGCACGCCCGCGCCGAACCCCTGCGGCGCTTTCACGCAGGCGCTGATGGAGCTCGGCGCGCTGGTCTGCCTGCCGAACGGCAGGCCGCTCTGCGAGCGCTGCCCCTGGGCGGACTGCTGCGCCGCCAGAGCGACGGGCCGCGAGCTCTCCCTGCCGCGCCGCAGCGCCAAAAAGGCCCGCGGCGTGGAAAAGAAGACCGTCTTCCTCATCCGCTGCGGCGACTCGCTCCTGCTGCGCAAACGGCCCGCCAAGGGCCTGCTCGCGGGCCTTTGGGAGCTGCCGAACCTGGAGGGACACGGAGACGACACCTCGCTCTGCGCCGCCCTGCAGGCGCTGGGCCTGCCGGTCTCCGCGCTGGAGCCCCTGCCCTCCGCCAGGCACGTCTTCACGCATAAGGAATGGCTCATGCAGGCCCGCGCGGCGCTCCTTCCCGCGCCGCCGCCCGCGCTGCCGGAGGGCTTTCGCTGGGCCTCCCCGGAAGACCTCGCGGCGCGCTGCGCCCTCCCCTCCGCGTTCTCCTATTGGTTCTGAATCAAAAAGAGACGGCTGCGGCCGTCTCTTTTTCTTTCATTTTCCGCGCGGCGCCTACTGTCTGCGCGGATCGCCCTCGCAGGGGATGAGCCCCTGCTCCGTGAGCAGGAAGTCCATGCGCACGTCCCGCGCTTCCATGGGGATCCCTTCGGAGCGCAGACGTTCGAAGCAAAGGCAGATCCGCGGCGCGGGGCAGCTCTGCAGCCAGCGGTCGTAATAGCCGCCGCCGTGGCCCAGGCGTCCGCCGTCCTTTCCGGCCGAAACGCAGGGCACGAGGACCAGGTCCGGCGCCTCCGCGGCGGCCGGCGCCTCCGCCGGCGGTTCCGGAATGCCGAGGGCGCCCGGCCGCAGCGCGTCCGTCCCCTCGATCCGCACGGCATCCATCCGTCCGTCCTTGCCGCAGCGCGGCACCAGAACGGTCTTCCCCTCTTCCAGCGCCTGGCGCAGGATCTCCCGGGTCTCCGGCTCGTTCTCCGTGCTCACGTACAGAAAGAGGCAGCGGGCTGCCCGGTATGCTTCCGATCCCAGAAGGGCGGCGCGCATCACCGCGGAAGCGCTCGTTTTGTAGAGCGCCGGCAGCGCCGCGGCCCGGCGCAGCATCGCCTGCCGCAGGATCTCTTTCGTGTCCATCGCGTCTCCTCTCCGAAAAACATGCCCGGAGATCCTTCTCCGGGCACGCTTGTCTGTCGCAAATATCCTGTTTCGTCCGCTTTAGTCGTCCAGCTTGACGATCCAGCCGAACTTGTCTTCCACGCGGCCGGTCTGGATGCCGTAGAGCTCGTCGTAGAGCTTCTGGGCGGTCTCGCCGATCTCGCCGTTGTTGATGATCATGTGGTGGCCGTGCCAGAAGAGCTCGCCCACGGGGGAGATGACGGCGGCGGTGCCGGTGGCGAAGACTTCCTTCAGCTGGCCGGCTTTGTAGGCCTCGTAGATCTCCTCGATGGTGAAGCGCTTCTCACAGACCTTATAGCCCCAGCTCCGCAGGACCTGGAGGGCGGAATCTCTGGTGATGCCGGGCAGGATGGTGCCGGTCTCCAGCGTGGCGGTCCAGATCTCGTCACCGACCTTGAATACGGCGTTGGAGGTGCCGATCTCTTCCACGTACTTGTGCTCCGCGCCGTCCAGCCAGAGGATCTGGTCGTAGCCGAGCTCGTGGATCTCGCGCTCTCTGAGCAGGCCGGGGGCGTAGTTGCCGCAGACCTTGCTGGAGCCGGTGCCGCCCTTGACGGCGCGGGTGTATTCTTCCTCCACGTAGATCTTGGTGGGCTTCATGCCGCCCTTGTAGTAGGAACCGACGGGGCAGCAGATGATGCAGAAGATGAATTCATTGGAAGGACGGACGCCCACGAAGCACTCGGAAGCGAAGATGAAAGGACGAATGTAGAGGGAGCTGCCCGGCGCGGAGGGGACCCAGTCCTGATCCACGCGGACCAGCGTCTTGACGGCCTCCACGTACATATCCACGTCGATGGTGGGGATGCACATGCGCTTGCTGGAGGACTGCGTTCTCTTGGCGTTCATGTCCGGGCGGAAGAGCTGTACCTTGCCCTGGGGATCTCTGTAGGCCTTCATGCCCTCAAAGATGCCCTGCGCGTAGTGCAGAAAGACGGTGGCGGGATCCAGGCTCAGCGGCGCGTAGGGCACTACGCGGCCGTCGTGCCAGCCGTGTTCGGGGTCATAGTTCATGAGGAACATGTGATCCGTGAAGGAGGTGCCGAAGGTGACGGTGCTGATGTCCGGCTTCTGCTTGGGCGTTGTGGTCCTGGTAATGGAAAAATCGTACTTCATGATACATTCATCCTTTCTTTTTATCTTTCCCGGCGGCAGGCCGTCGGCACGTAACGATGCTTACACGCGATGCTCTTCGATGAGCCGCTTGCGGGTGTCCCAGAGCTTCTGGCTCATGTCCACGAAGTACTCGTGCGGGTTCTCGAAGCGGAGCAGCTCTTCCCAGAGCGTCTCGATCTGCGCCTTGCAGTACTTCTTGATCTCCTCGATGCCGGGGCTCTGATACACCACCTTGCCTTTTTCGAAGATCGGCACCAGCAGCTCCTTGGCGTAATAGTTGCGCAGCGTCTTGCGTTTCCAGGTGTAGCGGGGATCGAAGATCTCGAAGCCGTCCTCCGTCGGCATGGGCTCGCCGCGCAGGGCGATGAGGTCCGCGATGGCCTTGTTCGTCTCCTTGTCGTAGAGACGGTAGACGGTCTTGAAGCCCGGCGTGGTGATCTTCTCCACGTTGTTGCTGATCTTGATCTTGGGGATGATCTCCCCGTTCTCCTCCAGCGCGGAGATCTTGTAAACGCCGCCGAAGACGGGCTCGGACTTGGAGGTGATGAGACGCTCGCCGACGCCGAAGGAGTCGATCTCGGCCCCCTGCGCCAGAACGTCCTGAATGATGTATTCGTCCAGCGAATTGGAGATGACGATCTTGCACTGCGGGAAGCCCGCTTCATCCAGCATCTTGCGGGCCTGCTTGCTCAGATAGGTGACGTCGCCGCTGTCGATGCGGATGCCCAGATGATCCGTGAGCCCCAGCTCCCGGAAGACGCGGATGGCGTTGGGGATGCCGGACTTCAGGGTGTTGTAGGTGTCTACCAGCAGGGTGCAGTTCTCCGGATAGAGCTTTGCGTAGGCCAGGAAGGCTTCGTATTCGTTCGGGAAGCTCTGGACCCAGCTGTGCGCCATGGTGCCCAGCGCCGGGATGCCGTAGTCGCGCTCCACGATGGCGCAGGCGGTGCCGGCGCAGCCGCCGATGTAGGCGGCGCGGGCGCCCAGCATGGCGCCGGAACCGCCCTGTGCCCTGCGGCTGCCGAACTCCATGACGGGACGGCCCTTGGCGGCCCGCACGATGCGGTTCGCCTTGGTCGCGATGAGGCTCTGGTGGTTGATGGCAAGCAGCAGGATGGTCTCCACGAATTGCGCCTGCATGATGGGTCCGCGGACCACCACGAGGGGCTCGCCGGGGAAGACCGGCGTGCCTTCCGGCACGGCCCAGACGTCGCAGGCGAACTTGAAGTTCCGCAGATAGTCCAGGAAGCCCTCGGAGAAGCAGCCCTTGCCGCGCAGGAAGCTGATGTCCTCCTCCGTGAAATGCAGATCGCTGAGGTACTGGATCAGCTGTTCCACGCCGGCCATGACGGCAAAGCCGCCCTCGTCCGGGATGCGCCGGAAGAACATATCGAACACGGCCACCTGATCCTGTCTGCCGTTCAAAAAGTAGCCGTTCGCCATGGTCAGTTCATAGTAGTCCGTCAGCATGGTCAGGTTCATGCTGGAGCCGTTGTTGTTCATCCTTTTCCTCCTCAGGTCGCTTCAGTACTCTGCCGCAAAGAACGATGAAAACGATAATAGATTATATTAGCACGGCTTCCGCTGATTGTCAAAGCATGCGCTTCAAATACTGCCCGGTATACGTTCCGGCGGCGACGATCTCCTCCGGTGTGCCGACGGCGACCACCTGCCCGCCCCGGTCTCCGCCGTCCGGCCCGAGGTCGATGATGTGGTCCGCCTGCTTGATGACGTCCAGGTTGTGCTCGATGACGAGCACCGTGTTGCCCGCGTCCACCAGCCGTGCCAGCACGCCCACCAGCTTGTCCACGTCCGCGAAATGCAGGCCCGTGGTCGGCTCGTCCAGGATGTAGAGCGTGCGGCCGGTGCTGCGGCGGGAGAGCTCGGTGGCGAGCTTCACGCGCTGCGCCTCGCCGCCGGAGAGCTGCGTGGAGGGCTGTCCGAGCTTGATGTAGCCGAGGCCCACCTCTTCCAGGGTCCGCAGCTGCCGCGTGATGGCCGGCAGGTTCTTGAAGAACTCGAGGGCCTCGCTGACGCTCATGTCCAGCACGTCGAAGATGCTCTTGCCTTTATACTTGACTTCCAGCGTCTCGCGGTTGTAGCGCTTGCCCTTGCAGACCTCGCAGGGGACGTAGACGTCCGGCAGGAAGTGCATCTCGATGCGCTTGACGCCGTCGCCGGAGCAGGCTTCGCAGCGGCCGCCCTTCACGTTGAAGCTGTAGCGGCTCTTGCCGAAGCCGCGCATCTTGGACTCCGGCAGGGAGGCGAAGAGATCGCGGATGGCGGTGAAGACGCCGGTGTAGGTGGCCGGATTGGAGCGCGGCGTGCGCCCGATCGGAGACTGGTCGATGTTGATGACCTTGTCGATGTTCTCTTCGCCCCGGATGCCCTTGTGCCGTCCGGGCCGGTCCTTGGCGCGGTACAGGTCCTGCGCCAGGCGCTTATACAGGATCTCGTTCACCAGCGTGCTCTTGCCGGAGCCGGAGACGCCGGTGACGCAGATGAATTTTCCGAGCGGGAAGCTGACGTTCAGGCCCTTCAGATTGTTCTCCGCGGCGCCCAGCAGGCGCAGCTCCAGGCCGTTCCCCGGCCTGCGGAACTCCGGCACGGCGATCTTGCGGGCGCCGGAAAGGTACTGCCCCGTCAGAGAGGCCGGGCAGGCCTTGATCTCCTCCACCGTGCCCTGCGCCACCAGATAGCCGCCTTCCCGGCCGGCGCCGGGCCCGATGTCTATGATGTGGTCCGCCGCGTACATGGTGTCTTCGTCGTGCTCCACCACCAGCAGCGTGTTGCCCATGTCCGTGAGGCCGCGCAGCGAGGCCAGGAGCTTGTCGTTGTCCTTCTGGTGCAGGCCGATGGAAGGCTCGTCCAGGATGTAGAGCACGCCGGTGAGCCCGGAGCCGATCTGGGTGGCCAGGCGGATCCGCTGGCTCTCGCCGCCGGAGAGGCTGCCCGCCGCCCGCGAAAGGGTCAGATAGTCCAGGCCCACGTCCACCAGAAAGCTGAGCCTGGCTTTGATCTCCTTGCGGATCTGCCGCGCGATGGCTTCCTCTCTGGGCGTCAGCTGCAAACGGTCGATGAATTCCAGGGCTTCCCGTACGGAGAGGTCCGAAAGGGCCGCGATGTTCAGGCCGCCCACGGTGACCGCCAGCACCTCCGGCTTCAGGCGCTTGCCGCCGCAGGCCTTGCAGGGCGTGACGGCCATGTAGGCCTCCATCTTCTCCTTGGCGTAGTCGGACATGCTCTCCTCGTAGCGCCGCTGCAGGTTGTTGATGAGCCCCTCGAAGGGGTGATTGCGCTGATATTTGTCGCCGCTGCGGGTCACGTAGGTATAGTTCAGCTTGCGCTCGCCCGTGCCGTAGAGCAGCTCCTCCACGAACCTGGGAGGAAGGTCCTCGAAGGGCGTGTCCAGGCTGACTTTGTGCTCCCTGGCCAGGGCTTCCACCATCTGCCGGTAGAAGCTGGCGATCATCTCCATGCTGCTGAAGATCTTGGAGAGCGCGCCGTCCGCGATGGACTTGCTCGGGTCCTCGATGATCAGATCCGGGTCCACCCGCAGCAGGAAGCCCAGGCCGCTGCAGGCCGGGCAGGCGCCAAAGGGGCTGTTGAACGAGAACATGCGGGGTTCCATCTCCTCGATGGAGACGCCGTGATCCGGGCAGGAGAGCAGCGTGCTGAAGAGGTACTCTTCTTCGTGGTCCTCTTCCCCCTCCGCCTGCGCCTTCCACTGGCAGAAGGCCTTGACGAGCCCCTCTCCGTGATGGATGGCGAGCTCCACGGATTCCGCCACGCGGCTGCGGGACTCCGGCTTCACGATGATCCGGTCCACCACGATGTCGATGCTGTGCTTGAACTTCTTGTCCAGCTTGACCGTCTCCTCCGAGAGGTCTCTGGTCTCGCCGTCCACGCGCACCCGCGTGAAGCCCTCGCGGCGGATGCGGTCCAGCACCTTCTCGTGCTCGCCCTTGCGCTCTCTGACCACGGGGGCCAGGACGCTCACGCGCACGCCCTCCCCGAGATCCATGATGCGGTCCACGATCTGGTCCACGGTCTGGCTGCTGATCTCCCGGCCGCAGACCGGACAGTGCGGCACGCCGATGCGGGCGTAGAGCAGGCGCAGATAGTCGTGGATCTCCGTGACGGTGCCCACGGTGGAGCGGGGGTTCTTGCTGGTGGTCTTCTGGTCGATGGAGATGGCCGGCGAGAGGCCTTCGATGTAGTCCACGTCCGGCTTGTCCATGCGGCCCAGGAACTGCCGCGCATAAGAAGAGAGGCTCTCCACGTAGCGCCGCTGCCCTTCGGCATAGACGGTGTCGAAGGCGAGCGAGGACTTGCCGCTGCCGGAGAGGCCGGTGATGACCACCATTTTGTCCCTGGGGATGCTGACGTCTATGTTCTTCAGGTTGTTGACGCGCGCGCCTTTGATCTTGATGTATTTCATGCGATCCGTTCTTTCCGTTCTGCCAAGTGATACGCCTGCCGCGGGCGGGCCGCCCTACGAGCGGACCCGGTATTCGAAGAGCAGGTCCCTGAGCTGGGCGGCCCGCTCGAACTGCAGGTCCGCCGCCGCCTGCTTCATTTCCTTTTCCAAAAGTTTCGCGTATTCCTGCCGCTCCTTGCGGGTCAGCTCGTTCGGCTTCTTGCCGTGATAGTACTCCGCCTGCGGCTCCGCCACCTTGGTCGCCTCGATGATGTCGCGGACGGACTTCCGCACGCTCTGCGGCGTGATGCCGTGCTCCCGGTTGTAGCGCTGCTGGATCTCCCGGCGGCGCTCCGTCTCGCGCAGCGTGGCCTCCATGGCCGGGCTGATGCTGTCCGCGTACATGATGACCCTGCCTTCCGCGTTGCGGGCGGCCCGCCCCACCGTCTGGATCAGCGAGGTCTCCGTGCGCAGGAAGCCTTCCTTGTCCGCGTCCAGGATGGCCACCAGCGCGACCTCCGGGATGTCCAGCCCCTCGCGCAGCAGGTTGATGCCCACCAGCACGTCGAAGGCGCCCAGGCGCAGATCCCGCAGGATGGCCATGCGCTCCAGCGTGTCCACCTCGGAATGCAGGTAGCGCACCCGGATGCCCGCGTTTTTCAGATAGTCCGTGAGGCGCTCCGCCATCTTCTTGGTCAGCGTGGTCACCAGGGTCCGCTCTCCCCCGGCGCTGACCTTGCGGATCTCCTCCATGAGATCGTCGATCTGCCCCTCGGTGGGCCGGACCTCGATGGGCGGATCCAGCAGTCCCGTGGGGCGGATGACCTGCTCGGCCGAGATGCCGCCGCTCTGCTCCTTCTCCCAGGGGGCCGGCGTCGCGCTCACGTAGATCGCCTGCGGGATGAGGCTCTGGAACTCGTCGAAGTTCAGCGGACGGTTGTCCAGCGCGGAAGGGAGGCGGAAGCCGTAGTCCACCAGGGACTGCTTGCGGGAGCGGTCTCCGGCGCTCATCGCCCGCAGCTGCGGGAGCATCACGTGGGATTCGTCCACCAGGAGCAGGAAGTCCCGCGGGAAGTAGTCGATCAGCGTATAGGGCCGGCTGCCGGGCGCCAGACCGTTGATGTGCCTGGAATAGTTCTCGATGCCCTTGCAGCTCCCGACCTCGCGGAGCATCTCCATGTCGTAGCGGGTCCGCTGCTCGATGCGCTGCGCCTCGATGAGCTTTCCTTCGGACTTGAACCAGGCCACGCGCTCCTCCAGTTCCTCCTCGATGGTCTCCAGCGCGTGCTCCAGCTTCTCGCGCGAGGTGACGTAGTGGGAGGCGGGAAAGACGGAGATGTGGCTGCGCAGGCCCAGGATCTCTCCCGTGACCGGATGGATCTCCTTGATGCACTCCACCTCGTCGCCGAAGAGCTCCACGCGCACCGGGGACTCCGCGCCGGCGGGATAGATGTCGATGATGTCGCCCCGCACGCGGAAGGAGCCGCGCTGCAGCTCCAGGTCGTTGCGGCTGTACTGGATCTCCACCAGGCGCTGCAGGATCTCGTTTCTGGGGCGCTCCATGCCGGGGCGCAGCGAGAGCACCTGGTTCTCGTAGTCGATGGGGCTGCCCAGGCCGTAGATGCCGGAGACGGAGGCGACGATCACCACGTCCCGCCGCTCCGCGAGCGCGGCCGTGGCGGAGTGGCGCAGCTTCTCGATCTCCGCGTTGATGTCCGAGTCCTTTTCGATATAGGTGTCCGTGGAAGGCACGTAGGCCTCCGGCTGGTAATAATCATAATAAGAGACGAAGAACTCCACCGCGTTCTCGGGGAAGAATTCCTTGAACTCCCCGCAGAGCTGCGCGGCCAGCGTCTTGTTGTGCGAGAGCACCAGCGTGGGCCGGTTCATGCGGGCGATGACGTTCGCCATGGTGAAGGTCTTGCCCGAGCCGGTGACGCCCAGCAGGGTCTGATGCCGTTTGCCGGCCAGCAGGCCCTCGCAGAGGCGTTCCACCGCCTCCGGCTGATCGCCCGTCATCTGATATTCGGAATGCAGTTTGAATCGCTTTTCTTCCATCTTCGTATTTCGTGTCTTCGCGCCGCCCGCCGTCCGGGCAGGCGGATCAGAGCTCCGCCGAATCCAGCAGGACCGTGAAGGGGCCTTCGTTGCAGAGCTCCACCTTCATGTCCGCGCCGAAGCGGCCGCAGGCCAGCGCGGGGAACCGTTCCCGGCAGGCCGCCAGGACGTACTCGTACAGCGCTTCTGCTTCCGCAGGACCGGCGGCGTTCGTGAAGCTCGGCCGGTAGCCGTGCTTACAATCCGCGTAGAGCGTGAACTGGGAGATGAGGAGCAGGTTGCCGCCCACGTCCGCGGGCGCGAGGTTCGTCTTGCCCTGGGCGTCCTCGAAGATCCGCAGGCCGCAGAGCTTTTTCACCATCTTGTCCGCGACGGCGCGGTCGTCCGTATGGGAGATGCCGATGAGGACCAGAAATCCTTTGTCGATGGCGCCGACGCAGGCGCCGTCCACAGAGACGGAGGCGCGGCTGACGCGCTGGATCAGAAAGCGCATGTGTGGATCCCTTTCTTATGCTGCTTTAGAACATTTGTTCAACCCTTTTATTATACCTATTTCTTTTTATAGTGTAAAGTAGAAGATAAGAGTCGGGGCGCCGAGCGAAAGCGTCTGCGCAGCAA
>JAEELK010000062.1 GCA_016282655.1 Bacillota bacterium
CCGGCCGAAACGCCCGCGGCCGAATAGGCGCAGTACACAAAGAGCAAAACGCCCGGCATCCGAGGGGATGGCCGGGCGTTCTTTTCGTCTTGGTCCGCGAAGCGGGAAGGGGCCGGAAGAGCCGCGCGGGTGCGCGGGATCAGAACTCCTTCGCCCGCATGATGCGCTGGATGACGAGGTAAGAGAGGATCCAGAGCAGGATCGTGATCAGCAGGAAGATCAGCAGGGCGCTGCCCTCGGAGATCTGCGGCGCGTGTTCCGCGATCCCGGACGCGTCTGTCCCCAGAAGCTTCGGGATGATCAGGAAGCCGGCGGCGCAGACCCCGCCGATGATCCCGAAGACCAGGCCGCGCTTCTGCGGGCCCCACTTCAGATGCGCAGGAATGGCGACGGCCTGGATCAGCAGCAGGATGGGGATCATGCTGAGGAGTCCGAAAAACTCCTCTGCCGGGTCCGGTATCTGGCCGCGCAGCAGCGCCGCGGCCAGATAGATGAGGCTGGCGCCGCACCAGCCGCCAAGACCGAGCAGCAGCCCGAAGAGGTATTTCTCCCGCACGTAGAGCCCTGCGCTCAGGGGAAGGGTGAAGAGGAAGGGATAGCAGTTGTCATATTCATCGTAGCTGATGGAACTGACCGAGAAGATGGAGAGCAGGACCGTGCACCAGCCGACCATGAAGCTGCCGTCCGTGAAGACGCAGAGGAAGACGGCCAGGAAGAACATGAGGAGATAAAAGCGCCGGTTTTTCAGGAGCAGGCGCAGATCCTGGGTGAGCATTCCGTACATATCAGTTTCCTCCTTCCGTGAGCAGCAGGAGCAGGTCGTCCAGGGAGCAGGGCTCCAGGACCGCGTCCGGCGCGTTCTCCGCGTAGAAGCGCTTTTCGTTCGTGAGGCAGGACCAGCCGAAGGCTTCTTTCTTGCTGTGGAGCAGGTACTGGCGGTCCAGGCGCTCGTAGCCTTCCGGGCTGAGCCGCAGGACGGCGTAGTCGCTGAGGATGCGGTCCGTGTCTTCTTCCAAGAGGATCCGGCCTTCGTGCAGCAGGCAGATCCGGTCGCAGAGGCGGTCCAGATCGCCGGAGATGTGCGAGGAGATGAGCAGGGAGCGCTCCGGGTCCTCCGCGAGGTAGCGGCGCAGCATGTCCAGGATCTCCGTGCGCGCGACCACGTCCAGCCCCGCCGTGGGCTCGTCCAGGATGAGGAGCTTTGCGTTGTGGCTGCAGGCGACCAGCACGCGCAGCCGGGCCAGCATGCCGGTGGAGAACTCCTTCAGGCGTTTGTCCGCGGGCAGGCCGCAGTCCGCGCAGCGGGCGAGGAAGGCGTCCGATTCGAACGAGGCGCCGAAAAACGCCCCCAGGATCCTCGAAATGTCCCTGACGTTCAGATAGCTGCTGAAGCCGGAATCGGACATGGCAACGCCGATCCGGGCCTTCTCGGCGGGGCTCAGGCGGCCTGCGTCGCAGCCCAGCGTCCGCACGCTTCCGCCGTCCGGGCGCTGCAGGCCCAGGATGCACTTGAAGAGCGTGGATTTGCCGGCGCCGTTGCGGCCGATGATGCCGCAGACGCTGCCCGGCGGCAGATCGAAGGAAAGGCGCAGCTGAAAGTCCCCGTGACGCTTTTCCAGATCCGTTACGTGTATCATTTTAGATCCCCCTTTTGCACTTACGACGGCTCTTCTTCCAGGAGCAGATCCAGCAGCTGGCGGATCTCCTCCGCGCTCATGCCGGCGCTGCGCGCCTTCTGAAGAACGGTCTCGAATTCGCCCTCGAGCTCGCGGCGCAGCGCCTCGCGGGTCTGCTCCGGCGTCTGCTCGGCCACGTAGCTGCCCTTGCCGTGCACGGTGACGATGGCGCCTTCTTCCTCCAGACGGTCGTAGGCTTTCTTCACCGTGAGCGCGCTGATCTGCAGCTCCGCCGCAAGCGCGCGGACGGAGGGGAGCGCTTCGCCGGCCGTCAGATGACCGGCGGCGATCTCCGCCTTGATCTGGCGCAGCAGCTGATCGTAGATGGGCTGCATGGAACTGTGGTTCAGTATGATCTGCATAGGATCCTCGCTTTTGCAAACTACCGGGCGCGGCGCGCCCTGTTCTTGACGTCGCAAACAGCATATAACAGTATATAACAGTTGTCAAGCGCGATCTCAAAAAATTTTTGCCCGGCCCCGCGGACGGGGCCGGGCGTGCTGCGTCAAGCCCGGGGAGATCGAAAGCCGCGCATGAAAAAAACGCTTGACTCTGCCATTGTGGTAGGGATTACAGTAAGGGTGAGCTCAAAAAGGACACTCCATGGAGGGAGATCAAAATGCTGAAGATCGGCGAATTTTCAAAGCTTTCCAGAGTCAGCGTCCGCATGCTCCGGCATTACGATGAGATCGGCCTGCTGAAGCCCGCTGAGATCGATGAGCTGACGGGCTACCGCTATTACAGCCCCGAGCAGCTGCCCGTCCTCGGCCGGATCACCGCCCTGAAGGATATGGGCTTCCAGCTCGCGGAGATCGTGCGGATCCTGGAGATCTACGAGGACCGCGCGGCGCTGGACGACTATCTGATGAAGCGCCAGCTTGCGGTGGAAGCGCTCTCCCGGACGGCGGAGCATCAGATGC
>JAEELK010000063.1 GCA_016282655.1 Bacillota bacterium
GGCCGCGCGCGGCCCGGAGCGGAGCGATGCGCAGGCCGCTCCCGTGAAGCTGCGCATCCCGGCGGAGAAGGACGCGGCAGACTGTCTGGCGCGGCTGAAGCGCATCCTGGAGGACTACCCGGGCAGCCACCCTGTCTACATTTATATGCCGGACGGCCGCCGCATGCGGAGCGACGCCTCGCTCTCCGTCTCTGTCGACGGCAGCTTCCCGGCGGAGGCGGCCGCGCTTCTGGGCGCGGAAAACGTGAAGATCTGAACGTTTTTCCGCCTTCCGGCCGGGCGGGATGGGGGCTCGGAAAAACGACCGTAAAAGCGCTGGCAATTGATAGATATTTTGTATCATACGAAAGGCCGGCGGCCGGAAAAGGCGGTTGACAATCTCGCTCTCTTTTGTATAAAATGATAATGGTCTTAAGGTGGAAACTTGTAGAACTATGCCCAAAAGTTTTCACTCGAGATACAACCTATCACTTATCACCAAAATCTTTTATGAAGGGAGATGGAATCCAATGAGACTTGAGATCGATTCTTATGAAATCAAAGATCTTAAAGAGGGTCCCAAAACGTGTGTCGAGAACGGCGTACTGTATGTGAACAAAAAAGAGCTGGAAGAGCTCATCCTGCAGGACGCCAACATTGAGAAGGTTGACATCCAGCTGGTCTATCCCGGCGACAAGACCAGAATCCTGAACGTTCAGGACGTCATCCAGCCCAGAGCGAAGGTCGAAGGTCAGGACTTCCCCGGCTGGCTCGGCAAGATCAAGATCGCTGGCAGCGGCAAGACCCTGTCTCTGGACGGCACCTACGTCATCAACTCCAACGCCAGCACCAACCGCATCGAGTCCGGTCTGCTGGACATGGACGGCCCCATGAGAAAGCTGTCCCCGTATGCCAATACGCCGAACGTCGTCGTAGCTTCCTACGCCGTGGCCGGCACCGAAGAGAGAGCTTTTGAAGACTCCGTCAAGTGCGCGGGCTTCAAGGCTGCCGCCTATCTGGCCAATGCGGCCAAGGGCCTTGCTCCGGACAAGACCGAAGTCTTCGACATGGATATGTACAAGAACAAGAAGGAAGGTCTGCCCCGCATCGGTTACATCTTCCAGTGCTACAGCCCGCAGTTCGACTATCTTGCCGTTTCCGACAAGATCTTCTACGGCAGAGCGCTGACCGGCACCCTTCCGCTCGTCATCCATCCGAACGAGATCCTGGACGGCGGCGTCATGGGTTGGAACGCCCTGAAGGCCATCGACTCCGTATCCTATCAGAACAACGCCATCATCAAAGAGCTCTACAAGCATGACGGCGTAGATCTGAACTTCGGCGGCGTCATCCTCGTCTCCGCCAACACCGACGCTGACAACAGAGACAGAAACTGCCAGATCGTTGCCGATCTCGCCAAGAACGTTCTGAACCTGGACGGCGTCATCATCTCCAAGATCCTGGGCGGCATGCCGCACATCGACATCTCCTCCATGGGCGTTGCCTGTGAGAATGCCGGTGTCAAGACCTGCGTCCACACCACCCCGCTTACCGCTGTCGGCACCCTGGGCGACACCATCCTGTTCAACGATGAGTGCCTGACCGCGATCGTCACCTCCTCCTCTCCGTTCGAGAGAACCGTCATCAACTTCAAGGCCGAGAAATTCATCGGCGGTACCGCCGAGACCAAGCTGTATTCTTCCGAGATGAAGCTGCAGCTGGCTGGTGACGAGCGGATCAACATCGAGCAGTACCTGACAGCTGGTGTACACGATCACACCGGCGGCCGCAAGGTACAGACTCTGGAGTACTAATTTAAGGAGGTGTATGAAAATGGCCAAAGAATTTAAAGTTCTTCTCTATCTGAACAACGCCTTCGGCGGTTACGGCTTCGAAGAAGCCGCCGGCATGGGCTTCGATCTCAACGAAGGTCCCAAGGGTCCCGGCAACCTGCTGCAGGCACAGCTGAACAAGCAGGGCGAAGCCACCGGAGACACCTACAAGGTAGTCGCCACCCTCTGCGCCGGCGACGACTTCTTCTCCGCCGAGCCGGAAGCGAATTCCGCCAAGGCCATCGAGCTGCTGGACGCCTATAAGGATGCCGATATCTTCTTCGCGGGTCCCGCCTTCGCGGCCGGCCGTTACACCGTGTCCTGCGGTGCTCTCTGCGAAGCCATCGGCGCTGCCTGGGGCATCCCCTGCATCACCGGTATGGACGAGCAGTCCCCCGGTACCGACATCTATCGCAAAAAGTGCTACATCATCAAGACCGGCAACAACGCCCGTGAGGTCCCCCAGACCGTCGCTAAGATGGCCAGACTGGGCCACGCGCTGCTCCATCCGGACGATGTGGTCAGACTGACTTCCCTGGAGTACATTCCCGATCCCAGAGAATATGATTACTTCACCAGAGGCCAGCTGAGATGCACCTACGTTGACAGAACCGTCGCCGAAAGATCCGTCGATATGATCGTCAAGAAGGTCAATGGCGAAGAGTTCGTCTCCGAAGTATATCCCGACAGATTCGACACCTTCGACATCCCGAAGGCCGTCAAAGACCTGTCCAAGGCCAAGATCGCTTTCGTATCCGACGGCGGTCTGGTCTACAAGGGCAACCCGGATCACTGCCAGACCAGATCCAACCTGGTATGGGCGGACTACGATCTGCGCACCCTCATGGCGCCCGGCGGCTACGAAGTCGTCCACGCCGGTTACTTCAACGACTATGTAAATCAGGATCCCAACAGACTGCTGCCCCTGGATGTCATCGATGAAGACATCAAGGCCGGCAAGCTGGGCGGCATCTCCGATCACTATATGTCCATGCCCGCCTGCACCACCGTATCCGCGCAGTGCAAGAAGAACGGTGCGGAGATCGGCGAGAAGCTGAAGGCGCTCGGCGATGTCGACGCGGTCATCCTGACCTCCACCTGAGGCACCTCCACTCGTTGCGGGTCAACGATTGCGAGAGAGATCGAAAGAGTCGGCATCCCCACTGTACAGGTAACGGCTATCCCGAACATCGCTCAGATGCTGGGTGTCAACCGGATCGTCGTCGGTGCTGCGGTACCGAACCCCACCGGCAATCCGAAGCTGGAGCCCGAAGCCGAACACGAGTATCGTCGTCATCTGGTCGAAGAGTGCCTCAAGCTGCTCTCCACCGACGTCGAAGGTCCTACCACCGTCGTCGCGTAAGCGATCCGGTGCGGTAAGCGCAAATCAGTGCTGAAGTGGTTCCCCCTCCTCTTTCGAGGGGAGGGGGGACTACCCTGCAGATAAACATCCGTATCACTTGTGTTTAAGGGAGTGGAAAACAAAATGAGCAAAATCTATGATGTCATCATCATCGGAGCGGGCCCCGCGGGTCTGGCTGCCGGACTCTATGCCGGTCGCTCCAAACTGGACACCCTGGTAATCGAAAAGGGTAAAGATGGCGGTCAGATCGTCATCACTTCTGAGATCGAAAACTATCCCGGCGGTACCGACGAAGAGAGCGGTCAGTCTCTCATCGACAGAATGACCAAGCAGGTCGAGCATTTCGGTGCCGAAAGATGTGCCGACACCGTCACCTCTGTAGAACTGCAGGGTGACATCAAGAAGGTCATCGGCAACAAGGGCGAATATCTTGCCAAGTCCGTCATCATCGCCACCGGCGCTTCCCCGAAGAAGATCGGCTGCCCCGGCGAAGCCGAGCTGACCGGCAAGGGCGTATCCTACTGCGCCACCTGCGACGGCGCTTTCTTCACCGACATGGACGTGTACGTAGTCGGCGGCGGCGATTCCGCTGTTGAAGAAGCCATGTATCTGACCAAGTTTGCCCGCAAGGTAACGCTGGTCCACAGAAGAAACGAACTGCGCGCTGCCGCCTCCATCCAGGAGAAGGCCCGCAAGAACCCCAAGATGGACTTCATGCTCGAGAGCACCATCACCGAGCTCAAGGGCGACGGCATCCTGGAGAGCATGATCGTCAAGAACACCGCCACCGGCGAGGAGAAAGAGATCTTCGCCAACGAAGATGACGGCACCTTCGGCGTCTTCGTCTTCATCGGCTTCGATCCCAAGACCGAGCTCTTCCAGGGCCAGGTCGACATGGAAAAGAACTACATCGTCACCGACGACAACATGCACACCAACCTCCCCGGCGTCTTCGCCGCGGGCGACTGCCGCAAGAAGAGCCTGCGTCAGGTGGTCACCGCCACCTCTGACGGCGCCATCGCCGCCATGCAGGCCACTGCTTACATTGAATCCCTCGAGAAATAATTAAAGTTTAGATATTATTTTAAGAAAGGAACGAAAACAATGTTAGAAGTAACGAAAGACACCTTTGAAGCTGAAGTAAAAAATGCCGAAGGTCCCGTTCTGGTCGATTTCTTCGGTGACGGCTGCGTTCCCTGCGCCGCCCTCATGCCCCACGTTCACGCTTTCGCGGAAAAGTATGCCGGCAAAGGCCTGAAATTCTGCTGCCTGAACACCACCAAGGCCCGCCGCCTGGCGATCAGCCTGAAGATCATGGGTCTCCCCGTCATCGCCATCTTCAAGGACGGCGAGATCATCGAGTCCCTGGTCAAGGAAGATGCTACTCCGGAGAACGTAGAAGCGCTGATCCAGAAGTACATCGCCTAACCATCCCATCGATCCCTCTGCTCGTGAGAGCACTTGGATAAAAACAAAAACAGGAGAAAGGAGGACAAATCTAAAATGAGCATCTTAGCTGGAAAGAAGATCATCATTCTTGGCGACAGAGATGGTGTTCCCGGCCCTGCAATTGAAGATTGCGTCACCGCCGCTGGCGGCGAAGTCGTCTTCTCCTCGACGGAGTGCTTTGTGTGAACCGCCGCAGGAACCATGGACCAGGAAAACCAGAAGAGAATCAAGGAATTGTCTGAAGCGAACGGTCCCGAAAACGTAGTCGTTATTCTGGGAACCTCCGAAAGTGAGTCTGCTGGACTCTCCGCGGAGACCGTAACCGCTGGCGATCCCACTTACACTGGTCCGTTGGCTGGAGTCTCGTTGGGACTCAAGGTCTATCACGTTTGTGAGCCTGAAATCAAAGCGGAAATCCCTGCCGACGTCTATGAAGACAAAGTCGGAATGATGGAAATGGTACTGGATGTAGACGCCATCGCTGCCGAAATGCAGAACGTACGCGCGCAGTACACCAAGTACTAATTCTTCGCGATTGGAAAGTGGTGATGAGGTGAGTGATCACCACATCACCACTTTCTTTTTCCATCACGAATCCTTGGCGGCTTGCCGCCACGCAAATATATTTTATAACAGGCGCTGAAAGGCGCCGGAAACAGGAGAGATATCTATGAACAGCGTAATCAAAGGAGCCAGCTATGTTCTGGTACAGACTCCGGACATGGTCATCCACAACGGCGCTACTCAGGTAGTAGAGCGCGAAGCCAACCCCGATTCCGAATACCTGAAGAAGCTGCCCACTCTGCTCAGAAGCTATGAAGACTGCGTCAACTATGCTCCGAACCAGACCTATATCGGCAACATCACCCCCGATGAGCTCTCCGCCATGCCGCAGCCCTGGACCGACGTCAAATGCGAAGGCAAGCGCTATGGCAAATACGGCGAGATCATGCCGCAGGACGAATTCTATCTCATGATGCAGGTCTCCGACGTCTTCGATCTGGTCCTGCTGGACAAAGACTTCGTAGCCGCCACCAAAGACAAGCTGGCCGCTGACCCCGTCATCGGCGAGGATGTCCTGGCCCGCATCAAGGAAGGCTTTGACATGGCCGAGATCGAGAAGGTCGTCAACGAAGAGCACGGCGAAGGCCTCTACATGGACGGCAAGCTCGTCGGCGCCGTCAAGAAGGCCCACGACGTAGACCCCAACCTCTCCGCTCACGTCATCCACGAGGATCTGGTCTATAAGGCCTCCGCAGTCCTCTCTCTGCTCTGGCTCGTGAAGGCCAGCGGCGTAGACCCCAACAGCATCGAATACATCATCGACTGCGGCGAAGAAGCCTGCGGCGACATCAACCAGCGCGGCGGCGGCAACTTCGCCAAGGCGGCTGCCGAGATCGCCGGCTTTAAGGGAACCACCGGTTCCGATACCCGCGGCTTCTGCGCGGGTCCTGCCCACTCCATGGTAAACGCTGCCTCCCTGGTCAAGGCCGGCACCTATAAGAACGTTGTCGTCCTGGCCGGCGGCTGCACCGCCAAGCTGGGCATGAACGGCAAGAACTTCGTCGCCAAGGAACTCCCCATCCTGGAAGACGTGCTGGGCGGCTTCGCCATCCTTCTCTCCGAGAACGACGGCGTCAACCCCGAAGTGCTGACCGATTTCGTCGGCCGCCACACCGTGGGCGCCGGCGCCGGCCCCAAGGACGTCATCAACGCGCTGGTCTCCGCTCCTCTGGACAAGGCCGGCATGAAGATCACCGACATCGATAAGTACAGCGCCGAGATGCAGAATCCCGACGTCATGATCCCGGCCGGTGCCGGCGACGTCGCGCTGTCCAACTACAAGGTCATCGGTGCTCTGGCCGTCATGAGAGGCGAGATCGCCAAGACCGATCTGCCCGGCTTCCCCGCCAAGTACGGTATGTGCGGCTGGGCTCCCACCCAGGGCCACATTCCTTCCGGCGTTCCCTATGTCGGTCCCGCCCGCGACTCCATCCTGGCCGGTGACATCAACAAGGCCATGATCGTCGGTAAGGGTTCCCTCTTCCTTGGCCGTATGACCAACCTCTTCGACGGCATCTCCTTCATCATGCAGGCCAACTCCGGCGCTGCGGACGAAGGCACGGTTTCCGAGGCCGAGATCAAGGGCCTCATCGGCAAGGCCATGAGAGAGTTCGCCGAGAACCTGCTGGCCGGCGCTGAAGAAAACTAAGCTATCGCAAGTCGGAAAGAAAGGATACATGCGCCGCTTTCGCGGCGCATAGGGATAAACCAATGGCAGATAAAATTCAACGCATCATCGCCCAGACCTTCTTGGACGTGGCGCGCGGACTGGAGACCGGCGAAAGCGGCCCCAGACCGAAGATCGCCCTCACCGGCATGGGCAGCGAGCATGGTGAGACCGTAACCATGGAAGGCGCCGTTCTGGCCGCTTCCAAGGGCGTCGACGTCTACTATCTGGGCAGCCTCACGGACGAAAGAGTCACCTGCGTAGCCACCAAGGACGACGACGATTGCCACAAGACCATGGAGAAGATGGTCAACGCCGGCGAAGTTGACGGTGCTGTCACCATGCACTATCCGTTCCCGATCGGTGTCTCCACCGTCGGCCGCGTGGTCACTCCCGGCAAGGGCCGTGCCATGTACATCGCCACCACCACCGGTACCTCCTCCACGGATCGTATCGAAGGCATGATCAAAAACGCCATCTACGGCATCGTCGCGGCCAAGGCCTGCGGCATCAAAGAGCCCACCGTGGGCATCATCAACGTAGACGGCGCCCGTCAGACCGAGACCGCGCTGAAAAAGCTGCAGGCCAACGGCTACGGCATCAAGTTTGCCGAGTCCGCCAGAGCCGACGGCGGCTGCGTCATGAGAGGCAACGACATTCTCGCAGCCAGCGCTGACATCATGGTCACCGACACCCTCACCGGCAACCTGCTGATCAAGCTGCTCTCCGCGTTCACCACCGGCGGCAGCTACGAAGGCAGCGGCTGGGGCTATGGCCCGGGCATCGGCGAAGGCTATGATCCCCTGGTCATGATCGTCTCCCGCGCCTCCGGCGCCGCCGTCATCAGCGGCGCGCTGCAGTACGCGGCTGAGCTGGTCAAGGGCAACTATCGCAAGGTCCTGAAGGACGAATTCGACGCCGCCTACAAGGCGGGTCTGAAGGAGATCCTGGACGAGCTGAAGGCGAAGAACGCCAAGCCCGCCGCCGAAGCGAAGGAAGCTGTCGTGGCGCCTCCGAAGGAAGTCGTCACCGCCGCCATCGCCGGCATCGAGGTCATGGACCTGGACGACGCCGTCCAGTCCCTCTGGGCCAAGGGCATGTACGCCGAGAGCGGCATGGGCTGCACGGGCCCGATCCTGCTGGTCTCCGAGGCCAATCTGGCCAAGGCGCAGGAGCTGCTCAAGGAAGCCGGTTACATCGGCTAAGCGAGCGCTTAAGCAAGCAGCAAGACGGAGCGTCCACACGGACGCTCCGTTTTTCTGTGCATCGGATGGAGGACGGTTCGGGAGCGCAGGCACCATGCTTTTTCTCGACACGCTCCCGCTCCGCGCGAAACGCAGCGGTACTAAGCTCCGTCTTCGCCTCCGGCTCGCCGATCGCTAAGTGCCGGCGTTCCGCGAGGGTCTCGAAAAAGCATGGCGCCTGCGCTCCCGTGTTCCCGCTCCGCGCGAAACGCAGCGGTACTTAGCGAGACGCAGCCGCGCGGAATAAGAATTGACTTTTGCGGCCATTCAGAATAACATATATAAATACCCTGTAATTGCATCATCATTCAAAGGAAGAGTCCAAACAGAGCATGATCGAGATCCGCGACCTGAGCAAAGACTTTCCGGTGGACGGCGAACTGTTCCGCGCCCTGGATCATGTCAACATAAGGATAGAGGACGGCAGCATCTTCGGCGTCATCGGCATGAGCGGCGCGGGGAAATCCACCCTGGTCCGCTGCATCAATCTGCTGGAGCGCCCCACGGAAGGCGCCGTGCTGATCGACGGCAAAGACCTGACGCAGATGACGCCGTCGGAGCTTCGCATGCAGCGCCGCTCCATCAGCATGATCTTCCAGCAGTTCAATCTGCTCATGCAGAAGACCTGCCTGAAGAACATCTGCTTCCCCATGGAGATCGCGGGCGTGCCCGGCGCCAAAGCGAAGGCGCGCGCGCAGGAGCTCCTGGAGATCGTAGGCCTGCCGGACAAGGCGAACGCGTATCCGGCGCAGCTCTCCGGCGGGCAGAAGCAGCGCATCGCCATCGCGCGCGCGCTGGCTTCGGACCCGAAGGTCCTGCTCTGCGACGAAGCCACCTCCGCGCTGGACCCCAACACCACGCGGGCCATCCTGCGCCTCATCAAAGACATCAACCGCCGCATGGGCATCACCGTGGTGGTGATCACGCACGAGATGGCCGTCATCGAAGAGATCTGCACGGAAGTCGCCATTTTGGACGGCGGCAAAGTGGTGGAGACGGGCAGTGTAGAGCGCGTCTTCTCCAATCCGCAGACGGAGGCGGCCCGCCGCCTGGTCTATCCGGACGGCGTTCCCAGCGAGGACGGCGGCCGCAAGGTCATCCGCATCGCCTTCAACGGCGGCACCGCGGAAAAGCCCATCATCGCCTCGCTCGCGATCGACTGCGGCATCAAAGCGAACATCATGGCGGCGGACACCCGCAGCATCGACGGCAAAGCCTTCGGCACCATGCTCCTGGGCCTGCCGGAAGATCCGGCGGACTACGCCAAGGCCATCGCCTATCTGAAAAAACAGAGCAACGTGGAGCTGGAGGAGGTGAGCGACTACCATGCATAGCCTGCTCAGCAGCCCGCAGCTCGCGGAGGCGCTGGACGTCCTTTCCCGCACGGCGCTCACCGACATCTGGGAGACCTTCTATTCCACGGTCCTGGCGACCTTCTTCGCCTACGTGATCGGCCTGCCCCTCGGCATCCTGCTGGTCACGGGCGAGAAGAACGGCATCCGGCCTCTGCCGGGCGCCGTCATGCAGATCCTGAACGTGATCATCAACCTCCTGCGTTCCGTGCCTTTCCTGATCCTGATGATCATGGTCATCCCGCTCTCCCGGGCGATCCTCGGGACGAGCATCGGCACGCTGGCCACCACCATCCCGCTGGTGGTCGCGGCCTTCCCCTTTGTGGCGCGTCTGGTGGAATCCTCGCTGCGCGAGGTGGACGCCGGCGTCATCGAAGCCGCGCTCTCCATGGGCGCGAGCCCCATGCAGGTGGTCCTGAAGGTCATCCTTCCCGAAAGCCTGCCGTCGCTCATCTCCGGCGCGACCATCGCCCTCACCACCATCCTGGGCTATGGCGCGATGGCCGGCATCATCGGCGGCGGCGGCCTGGGCCGCACTGCCATCAACTACGGCTATTATCGCTATAAATATTTGATCATGCTCGGCGCGGTCGTCCTCCTGGTGATCATGGTACAGATCTTCCAGTCGGTCGGCACGCGGCTTGCGATCAAATGCGATAAACGCATCACACAGAAAACGAGGAGGAAAAGAAGATCATGAAGAAAGCACTTGTCGTACTGCTGGCTCTGCTGCTGGCACTGTCCTTTGCCGCCTGCGGTCAGAAACAGGAAGCCGCGCCCGCGCCGGCAGCCCCGGAGACCGTCACCCTGACCGTGGCCGCCTCTCCCACGCCGCACGCCGAGATCCTTGCCCAGTGCACGGACATCCTGGCCGAGCAGGGCATCGAACTGAAGGTCATCGAATTCACGGACTACGTACAGCCCAATATGGTCACCGAGTCCGGCGAAGTGGACGCCAACTACTTCCAGCACGTCCCGTATCTGAACGATTTCAACGAGCAGAACGGCACGCACCTGGTCCCCGTAGAGCTCATCCACTATGAGCCCTTCGGACTCTATCCGGGCAAGACCGCGACCATCGACGCGCTGCCGGACGGCGCCAAGATCGCCGTGCCCAACGACGGCACCAACGAAGCCCGCGCCCTGCTTCTGCTGGAGCAGGAAGGCCTGATCAAGATCAAGGAAGGCGCCGGCCTCACCGCCACCGTCCTGGACATCGAGGACAATCCCAAGAACCTGAACATCGTGGAAATGGAAGCTGCCCAGCTGGCCCGTACGCTGGCTGACGTGGACATGGCCGTCATCAACGGCAACTACGCCATCGAAGCCGGCCTGGTGGTCGGCGAGGACGCCGTGGCCGTCGAAGACGCTTCTTCCACCGCCGCGCAGACCTACGCGAACGCGATCGTCGTGAAGGAAGGCAACGAGAACAACGAAGCCGTGCAGGCGCTGATCGCCGCGCTGAAGACGGACGCGGTCCGCAGCTTCATCGAGGAGACCTACGAGGGCGCTGTCGTTCCCATGTTCTAAAAAAGCGGCACTGCAAATGGCTGTCCGGCGCCTTCCCGCGCCGGACAGTTTTTCTTCACAGAATATTTATTGTTTCAAAAGAAGAAGGATGTTATCATATAATATTGAGAAAGAATGCCGATTCGTTTTGGCATCTGCCTCGCCGCGCCGGGTGGAGATGTTCCGGAGAGAAGGCTTTTCGCCGGAGGTCTATCCCGCCCGCGTGGAAGAAGGCGATCCGGGCAGCCTCAGCGTGGAAGAGACCGTCATGTTTCTTGCGCTGAAAAAGGCGCTCTGGGTCGAGCGGGAGATCCTGCGCGAAGCGGCGGAGGGCAAGAGGCCTGCGCAGCTTCGTTATTGCATCGTCGCGGCGGACACCGTGGTCTTCCGGGAGGGGATCATCGGAAAGCCGAAGGACGAAGCCGACGCCCTGCGCATCCTGGAGGATCTGCGCGGGCGGGAGCATTCCGTGGCCAGCGGCGTCGCGCTGCTGGAGGCGGGCCGCCCGAGGCGCCTGCTCTTCTGCGAGAAGAGCCTGGTGCGCTTCGGCGATTACAGCCGGGAGGAGATCCTGGACTATATCGCGAGCGGAGAACCCATGGACAAGGCGGGAGCCTATGCCATCCAGGGGGGCTGGGCGCCCCATATCCGCGAGTTCCGGGGAAGCAGGGACAACATCATCGGTTTTCCCTGGGAACGCTTTGAACACGAATTTCGCGCCTTCTGGCGGAAAGATAGATAGAGAGATCGTTCGGGGGATAGGGAAGAAGGAGGAGACAGCAGACAGGGGGAATCATTGAAAGACCATCCAGAAAAAGCGGGCGTGCGCATGCGGGAGCTTCCGGCCGAGGAACGGCCGCGGGAAAAGATGCTCCGCGAGGGCGCCCGTGCCCTGAGCAGCGGGGAGCTTTTGGCCCTGCTGATCGGCAGCGGCAGCAGCGGCGGTTCGGCCCTTCGCGTCGCCGAGCGCCTGCTCGCCCTTCATCCGGACGGGCTCCGTCACCTGGCGGAGAGCGGGGCGGAGGAACTGCTCTGCGTGGAAGGGATCGGCCCGGCAAGGGCCTGCAGCCTGATGGCTGCGCTGGAGCTGGGCAGACGGCTCTCCGTCAGCCCGAAGCGCGAGCGGATCCGCGTGGATCGCCCGTCCGAAGTGGCGGCGCTCTTCTCCGAACGGATGCGCTATCTGCGAAAGGAAGAGTTCCAGGTCCTTCTGCTCAACCAGAAGAACGAGATCCTGCTGACGGAGCAGGTCTCCGTGGGCGACCTCAGCAGCGCCATCACCCACCCGAGAGAGATCTTCAGCGGCGCGGTGCGCAGGAGCGCGGCGGCCGTCATCCTGGCCCACAACCATCCGAGCGGAGACCCCGCTCCGAGCGAGAACGATCTCCGCGTGACGGCCCGCCTCGTGGAAGCGGGCAAACTGCTGGGCATCGAAGTGCTGGACCACATCATCATCGGGGACGGCAGCTTCACGAGCCTGCGGGAACGCGGCTATATATAATAAGACAAGCATCGAAAGGAGAAACAAAGGCATGTTTCTGAATCTTTTCACGCAGGACCTGGGCATCGACCTGGGCACCGCCAATACACTGATCTATTCCAAGAACAAGGGCATCATCCTGAACGAGCCCTCGGTCATCGCCGTCGATGAGGCGAACCGCAAGATCCTGGCCACCGGCCGGGAGGCCAAGGAAATGATCGGCCGTGCGCCGGCGCACATCCGCGTGGTCCGTCCCCTGCAGGAGGGCGTCATCTCCGATTATGAAATGACGCAGACCATGCTGAAGGACTTCCTGAAGAAGGTCATTCCCGAGCGCTCTCTCGTTACGAAAACGAGGGTCGTGGTCGGCGTGCCCTCCGGCGTCACCGAGGTGGAGAAGCGCGCGGTCGAAGACACCGTGCGGCAGATGGGCGTCAACGAAGTCTATGTGCTGGACGAGCCCTTTGCCGCGGCGCTCGGCGTCGGCCTGGACGTCAGCGGGCCCCGCGGCTGCATGATCGCTGACATCGGCGGCGGCACGTCGGACATCGCGATCATCGCGCTGGGCGGCATCGTCAACAGCACCTCCATCCGCACCGCGGGCGACAAGATGGACGAAGCCATCGTGGCCTATATGCGCAAGAATTACAATCTCCTCATCGGCGATACCATGGCGGAGAACCTGAAAAAAGAGATCGGCTGCGTCCTGCCGGACTATGAAGGGGACGAGCCGGGCGAGCCGCTCACCATGGAGGCGAAGGGCAGAGACGTGCTGAGCGGGCTGCCGAAGACCGTTACGGTCAGCTCGGTGGACATCATGCGCGCGCTCGAGGAGCCCATCGGCATGATCATGGACGGCATCCGCGCGACGCTGGAGAACGCGCCGCCGGAGCTGGCGGCGGACATCGTCAACAGCGGCATGTACCTGGCCGGCGGCGGCGCGCTGCTGCGCGGCCTGGACCGTCACATCGAGAACGAGACGGGCATGAAGGTCACCATCGCGGAGAACGCGCTCGAAGCGGTCGCCGAAGGCACGGGCAGGAGCCTGCAGGACCTGGAGACCGTAAAATACTACAGCAAGAGGCCGAAGAAGTACTAAGACGGCCTTTGGGGGAACGGGGGAAGAGATGTTCTGGTTACGGGAGCACAGCCGTCTGGCGGCATTGCTGCTGCTGGTCCTGGCGCTGCTGCTCATCATCGTCATCTCGTTCACGCACCGCGGCAGCGACTCCTGGCTCGGAAGGCGGGCTCAGGACGGCGCCGCCCTGGCGCAGGGACCGATCAGCGACGCCGGAAACGGGGCCGCTTCTTACGTTTGGGGCCTGACGCACGTCGGGCAGCTCCTGCGCGAGCGGGAAGCCCTGCAGGATCAGGTGAGCGAGCTGGAGCGCCGTCTGCGCCTGGAATCCCTGAAGGCGGAGGAACTGGCCCAGCTGAAAGCCCTGAGCGACAGCCTGGGCTACGTGAGCTATCTGGAGGCCTATGATTACAAAGCCGCCGGCGTGATCGCCGCGGACGATTCCGACTGGTTCTCCGTCTTTACCGTCAACGCCGGCACGGCCGACGGCGTTCGGCTCAACACCGCGGTCATCAACGGAGAAGGCCTGGTAGGCCGCGTCTATACCGTCGGCAGGCACTGGGCCAAGGTCATCTCCATCATCGACGAGAACAGCAACATCAGCTTCAAGCTGGCGCGCGACCCGCGGGTCCTGGGCGTCCTGAGCGGCAACGGCAGCGGGGGCCTGGAGGGTATCCTGCTGGACTCGGACGCTTCCGTGATCGAAGGCGATCAGCTGATCAGCTCCGGCATGGAGCTCTATCCGGAAGGCATCCTCATCGGCACCGTCCGCGAGGTCACGTGGGACAGCGACGCGCTCCTGAA
>JAEELK010000064.1 GCA_016282655.1 Bacillota bacterium
GTATCACCTGGCGCTGCGCCTCCTCGCGGAAGCGGGCTATGAGCCCTATGAGATCTCCAACGCCGCAAAGCCCGGCTTTGCCTGCAGGCACAATCTGAAATACTGGTCCTTTCAGGACTACATGGGCCTCGGCCTCGGCGCGGCCTCCTTTCTGAACGGCTTCCGCCTGAAGGACACGGAGGAGCTCTCCGAATACCTCGCCGGCCGCTTCGAGGCGGAGCGGCACGAAAACAGCCTCTCGGACAGCATGGCGGAGTATCTCTTCACCGGCCTAAGGAAGCGCGAGGGGATCTCCCTCGCGGCCTTCGAAGAACGCTTCGGGCGCTCGGTGGAGGAGATCCACCCGGGCGTCCTGGAAAAACACCTGAGATCCGGCCTGCTGGAACGGAGCGGCGCGCGGGTCTTTCTGACGGAGCGGGGCCTGGACCTCGCCAACACCGTCCTCTGCGACCTCATCTAGATTCTTTTTGAACTGTTGGAAACTGACTATGCGAGCGAAAACAAAACTTCTGATCCTGCTTCTCATCTTCATCCTTCTCTTCTGCGGCGCCTGCGGCCGCGCGAAGAGCGCCGCGCCGTACACGAAGAACACGGTCTGCATGGGCAGCCTGCTGCAGATCAAGCTCTACTGCGCGGAGGAAGAAGGCGCAGATACGGCGCAGCGGCTGGAGGAAGAGCTGCATCGTCTGGATGTGGAACGCCTCAGCTGCAAAGTCGACGAGAGCGAGATCGGCCGCCTGAACGGGGCGGGGGAGGGAACGCTCAGCGAAGATACCTTGGCCTGTCTGCAGACCTGTCTGGAGGTCTCAGAGGCGTGCGGCGGCGTCTTCGACGTGAGCATCGGCCCCCTGAGCGCACTTTGGCAGATCGATTCGGACGAGGCCCGTCTGCCCGAAGAGAGCGAGATCGCGGCGCTGCTGCCCCTGGTGGGCTATGAACAGATCCGGATCGACGGAGCGCGCGTGACCCTGGGCAAGGGGCAGAAGCTGGACCTCGGCGCCGTGGGCAAGGGGGAGGCATGCGACCTGGCCGCGCGGCTGCTCTCGGAAACGGAAGTGCCCGCCGCCGTGATCGCGGTCGGCGGCTCCGTGCTGCTCTACGGGGAGGACCCGCAGCAGAAGGAGGGCTTTTGGAACGTGGGCATCCGCGATCCCGAAGGCGAGGCCGACAGCTCTCTGGCGATCCTGAGCTGCTCGAACTGCTGCGTCTCCACCTCCGGCGACTATGAAAAGTATCTGGAAGTGGACAGAAAGCGCTATCATCACATCCTGGATCCGGAGACCGGCTGGCCCGCGGAGAGCGGACTCAGCTCCGTGACGGTGCTGGCGGATTCCGGCCTCCTGAGCGACGCGCTCTCCACGGCCTGCTTCCTGCTCGGCCCGGGGGAGGAGAGCCGGGCGCTGCTCGCGCGCTACGGCGCCGAAGCCGTCTTCATCACCAAGGACAAGGCGATCCTGACGACGGGAGACCTGGCGGAACGGCTCACGCTCCGTCAGCAGGGCTATCGCCTGGAGGACATCGAGGCATGGAACGCAAACTGATCCGCAGGGGCGACCTCTTACTGATCCTGCTGCTGCTCCTGGCCGCGCTCGTACTGATCCTCTCCTCGCGCGGCCCCGCGCGGGAGGACGTGACCGCGATTATATACAATCACGGCGCGGAAATCGCGCGTATCCCCTTGCAAGAGGTCCGGGAAACATATAACATTGCAATAGACTGTATCCCCGCTCTCACCGTACGGGTGGAGCCGGGGAGCATTTCTTTTTCTCACGCGGAATGCAAAGACCAGATCTGCGTGCGCAGCGGCGCGCTCAGCCGGCCCGGACAGATGGCGGTCTGCCTGCCCGCCGGGGTCAGCATCCGCCTTGCGGGAACAGGAACGGAAGACGGCCCGGACGCCGTCACCTATTAGGAGCCACGCATGGATCGAAGGAAGAAGACCGGACGGCTTGCCCTTCTGGGCGTCCTTGCGGCGCAGGCCCTCGTGCTCGGCGCGCTGGAAAACCTCTTCCCGCCGCTGCCCGGCCTGCCGCCCGGCGCGAAGCTCGGCCTTTCCAACATCGTGACCATGTTCACGGCCTCCGCGCTGGGGCTTTGGCCCGCGCTCGGCATCGCGCTGCTGAAAGCGCTCTTCGCCGGGATCAGCAGAGGCCCCGTGGCGCTCCTCATGAGCGGCAGCGGCGGGCTCTGCAGCACGCTGCTCATGGTCTTCCTGCTCCGCCGAAAACGTTGTCCCTTCGGCCTCCTGGGCATCTCCGTGCTCGCCGCTCTGGCGCACAACGGAGCGCAGCTCGCGGTGGCCTGTCTCCTGAGCGGCACGCCTGCCCTTGCCCTGAGCTACGGACCGCTGCTCCTGCCGGCGGCCGTCGGCAGCGGCATCCTGACCGGCGTTCTGCTCAAAGCCGTATTGCCTGTATTGAACAAACAAAAGGGGAGCTTTCTGCAATGACTGTAAACATCCCGGGCGTCCTGCCTCCCTTCTGCAAAGGGCGTGGCGGCGTCAGAACAGAACATCACAAGGACATGGCCAAACAGGCCGTGGAACGCATGCCGGCGCCGGACGAAGTGGTCCTGCCGCTCTCCATGCACATCGGCGCGCCCTGCGCGCCCACGGTGGCGGTCGGAGACAGCGTGAAGATCGGACAGATCATCGGCGACACGGACAAATTCGTGAGCGCGCCCATCCACGCCAGCGTCTCGGGGACCGTCAAAGCGATCGGCCCCGTGAAGGTGGCGAACGGCAGCACGGTGAACGCCGTCACCATCGCTTCGGACGGCAAGATGGAGCTCTTTGAAGAGATCGCGCCGCCCGTCGTCACGGACCGCGCCTCCTTCCTCGCGGCGGTGCGCGCCTCCGGCCTCGTCGGCCTCGGCGGCGCGGGCTTTCCCGCCCACGTGAAGCTGGCCTTCAAGGAAGACGCCGGGGTGGATACCCTGATCATCAACGGCGCGGAATGCGAGCCGTATATCACCGTAGATCACAGAGAGATGCTGGACCGCCCGGAGGAGATCCTCGCCGGCGCGGCAGCCGTCAAAAAGCAGCTGGGCTTCCGCCGCGCCGTCGTCGCGGTCGAGGAGAACAAGCCGGACGCGCTCGCGTCGTTCCAGGCTGTGATCCAGGCGGAGCCGGAGGCTTACGGGGACATCGAGCTGATGCGCCTGCCCTCCAGCTACCCGCAGGGCGCTGAAAAAGTGCTGATCCAGTCCGTCACCGGCAGAAGAGTCCCGCCCGGAAAGCTGCCGGCGGACGTGGGCTGCGTGGTCATGAACGTGCAGTCCGCTTCCTTCTTAGCCCGTTATCTGCGCACGGGCAAACCGCTCGTCAGCCGCTCGCTCACCATCGCGGGCGACGCCGTCGCAACGCCGAAGAACCTCAGGGTGCCCATCGGCAGCATGCTGGACGGCATTTTGGACTACTGCGGCGGTTTCTCCAAGACACCCTATAAAGTCCTTTCCGGCGGTCCCATGATGGGCATCGCCCTGGCCGATCTGCACGTGCCCGCCGTCAAGAGCGGAAACGCGCTCTTGGCGTTCAGCGCGGAAGCGCTGCCGGAGAAGCCCTTCGGCGCCTGCATCCGCTGCGGCCGCTGCGCGGAGGCCTGCCCGCTCCATCTGGAGCCCTGCCGGATCGAAAAACAGGTAAAGCTGAAAAGCGTGGAAGGCCTGCAGAAGACCAACGTCCTGGTCTGCATGGAATGCGGCTGCTGCGCGTATTCCTGCCCCGCGGGCCGTCCTCTGGTCCAGAGCATGCGCCTGGGCAAAGCCATCGTGATGGAGGCAATGAAGAGATGACAGACATTCCAAGGTTGACCGTAAGCGCCTCGCCCCACGTCAGGTGCAAGGACACGACACAAAGCATCATGCGCGACGTCATCATCGCGCTCGTTCCGGCGGGCATCGCCGCCGTGATCGTCTTCGGCCCGCGCGCCCTCGCGGTGATCTGCGTCGCCGTGATCTCCTGCGTGCTCGCGGAGTTCCTTTCCCGCAAAGCCATGCGGCGGGAGCAGACCGTCGGCGATCTCTCCGCCGTCGTCACGGGCATCCTGCTGGCCTACAACCTCCCCGTGAACATCCCGCTTTGGGAGGTGGTCGTCGGCGCGGTGGTGGCCATCGTGCTGGCCAAGCAGATCTTCGGCGGCATCGGACAGAATTTCATCAACCCGGCCCTGGCGGCGCGCGCCGTCCTCACGGCCTCTTTCCCGGGCCGCATGGCGGCAGGCGCCTTCGCGGGCGGAAACCGCGTGGGCTGGGACGTCGACGCCATCAC
>JAEELK010000065.1 GCA_016282655.1 Bacillota bacterium
CAGAGAACGACTGGTTTTACGAGGCGGTCTGCTACGGCTGTGAGCAGGGCTGGTTCAAAGGCGTCGAGGATGATCGCTTTGATCCCGACGGCGATATGTCCCGGGCCATGATCGCCACGGTCCTGTATCGCATGGCCGGAGAAGCGGACGCTGCGGGACTGGCGGATCCCTTTGACGATGTGGAAGCCGGCAAGTGGTACACCGACGCTGTGCTCTGGGCCGCAAACGAGAAGATCATCGAGGGTTACGGCAACGGCAGATTCGGAACAAACGATCCCATCACCAGGGAGCAGATCGTTACGATCTTCTGGCGTTATATGGGCAAGCCCAAGACTGAAAACGATGACCTTTCCAGGTTCAGCGACGCGGATCAGATCAGTGATTGGGCCAGGGACGCTATGGCCTGGGCCGTCAGCGTGGGCGTGATCGAAGGCAAGCCCGGAAACATCATTGATCCCAGGGGCATGGCCTCCCGCGCAGAGGTGACTCAGGTCGTGATGACATACGACACGGCGGTGCGTCGATCGTAAAAGCCTCTATTTATGCCGCCCCTTCCGGGGCGGCAGTTTTCTTTTTTTCTTGCGGAAGGCCCTTGTCTTGGCTATAATACTATCGGTATAAGTAGGATTATGCCCTTTTTTGGTATCTCATTTTTTGCCCCGACCGGCCGCAGGAAAGGACATGCGAAAAGGAAAGCTCTTCGGGAAACTGCACATTCTGGACGCGCTGGTCCTGCTGCTCCTGATCGCGGCCGCGGCCGTTCTGATCGGAGGCCATCTGAAGCCGGCGGACACGCCTGCCGCGGCGCAGCGCAGCGAGCTGATCGTGGAGGCCGTGGTCTCCGCGCCGGACCCGCAGATCCGCGAGGAGATCCTGCGGCAGGAGCCGAAGGGGAAGGCGCTCTACAACGGCAGCGCGGCGACCTCCGCCTACGTGGAGGACTGCTGGCTGGAGGAGAGCGAGCTCGTGGCGACCACGGCGGAGGGAGAGAAGCTGCGCGTGGCACAGGAAGAAAGGCCGGATCTGGTCTTTCGCCTGCGCGGCAGCGCGGACCCGAACGCGCCGACCCTGTCCATCTGCGGGCAGGAGATGCGCGCCGGACGGACCATGTTCATCAACACCGAAGGGTTCTCCGTGGTGGGCGTCATCCGCTATGTGGAACTCGCGCCGAACGAGGAGAGCTGACGAGGAGAAGATATGGAAGTCGAACTGAAATACAGCATCCCGGACAGGGAGATGGCGGACGAGATCTGGGAGAGCGAGCTGCTCCGCAAGATGGAAGATCCGGACACCCGGGAGTCTCTGGTCATGAAGGCCGTCTACTTCGATACGGAGGACTGCGATCTGCGCAAGCGGGACATCGCCTTCCGCGTCCGCACGGAGGGCAGCGTCACGCTGGCCTGCCTGAAGTGGGGCGGCAAGAGCGAGAACGGCCTGCACAGCCGCCAGGAGATCAACGTGCCGGTCAGCGACGAAGCCTGCCTGCTGGCGCCTTCGCTCTCGCTCTTCCGGCAGAGCGAGACCGTCCTTCCGCTGATCGAGGAGCTGGGCGACAAGCCGCTGATCAACGTCATGGAGATCCTGGTGCTGCGGCGCAGGCTTCGCATCGACCACAGGGACTGCATCGTGGAGTTCTCGCTCGACACCGGCGAGATCGTCACAGAGGGGGGCACGGAACCCATCTGCGAGATGGAGCTGGAGCTCTTTTCCGGCAGCGAGGAGGACCTGCTGAAGATGGGAGAAGAGTTCTGCAGGCGCTGGCCGCTCGCGCCGGAGGACCGCCCCAAGTACGTGCGCGGTCTGGCCCTGCTGGAGCGGAGCGCGGAGGCGGGATAGCCCCAACTATTTACAAGAGTTCATAATAATAGTATAATTTTATATTACACGTTCAGAAACAATCACATCGATACAGGAGGATCTCAGAAATGAAGAGCACTTTTATCAGCAGAGAGAACAACGACGTCAAGCTCCGCCTGGAGTTCAGCGCGGAAGAATTCGACGCCGCCATCATAAAAGCCTATCAGGAGAAGAAGGGCCGCTACACGGTCGACGGCTTCCGCAAGGGCAAGGCGCCCCGCAAGCGCATCGAGGCCTTCTACGGCAAGGACGTCTTCTACGATGACGCGGTGAACGATCTGCTGAACGACGCCTATCCCAAGGCGGTGGAAGAGCTGAGCCTGGAGCCGGTGGACCGTCCCACGGCAGACCTGGGCGATCAGGTCCTGGAAGAAGGCAAGGGCTTCACCGTGGATATGGCCGTGACCGTCATGCCGGAGATCAGCCTGCAGGGCTACAAGGGCGTCGAGATCGAGAAGGTCGAAGAGAAGGTCGCGGACGACGCCGTGGACGCCGAACTGGAGAAGGTGCGCGAGCGCAACTCCCGCATGGTCCTCGTGGAGGACCGTCCGGCGCAGAAGGGCGACACCGTGCTGCTGGACTACGCCGGCTTTGTCGGCGAGGAGCAGTTCGCGGGCGGCACCGCGGAGCGTCAGCCGCTGACGCTGGGCTCCCAGACCTTCATCCCCGGCTTCGAGGAGCAGCTGGAAGGCGTCTCCGCCGGCGAAGAGAGAGAAGTGAAGGTCACCTTCCCCGAGGATTATCACGCGGAGAACCTGAAGGGCAAGGAAGCCGTCTTCAAGTGCAAGATCCACGAGATCAAGGAAAAGGTGAAGGACGAGCTGAACGACGACTTCGCGAAGGAAGTCAGCGAGTTCGACACGCTGGACGAGTTCAAGGCGGACATCCTCGCGAAGCTGGAGAAGGGCGCCGCTGACCGCTCCCGCAGAGCCATGCGCGACGCCGCGCTGGAGAAGGTCTGCGAGGCCAACGAGTTCGAGATCCCGAAGGCCATGATCGACAGCGAGGCCTACGAGATGCTCCGCGAGATGGAACAGCAGCTGCAGTACCAGGGCCTCACGCTCGAGCAGTACATGAAGTATCTGAACAAGAGCGCGGACGACATCATGGCGGACATGGCGCCGGACGCGGAGTTCCGCGTGAAGAACCGCCTCATCATGAAGGCCATCGCCAAGGCCGAGGACCTGAAGGTGGAAGACGCGGACATGGACGAAGCGCTGGCCAAGCTGGCGGAGAGCTACCAGATGGAGCCCGACAAGATGAAAGAGATGATCGGCGCGGACGGTCTGGACTACCTGAAGGCGGACGTCCTGAACACCAAGGCCGTGGACTTCATCATGGACAACGCCGTCATCAAAGAAGCCGCCAAGGAAGCATAGCGCAAAAAGCATAGGAGGACGAAATGTCTCTGGTCCCCATCGTAATCGAACAGACCAGCAGGGGAGAGCGTTCTTATGACATCTACTCCCGCCTGCTGAAAGACCGCATCATCCTGCTGGGCGAGGAGGTCAACGAGGTCACGGCCGGGCTGGTCGTGGCGCAGCTGCTCTTCCTCGAGGCGGAAGATCCGGATAAGGACATCAGTTTTTACATCAACAGCCCCGGCGGCTCTGTCAGCGCAGGCATGGCCATCTACGACACCATGCAGTACATCAAGCCGGACGTCTCCACCATCTGCGTCGGCATGGCGGCCTCCATGGGCGCGGTCCTGCTGGCCGCGGGCGCCAAAGGCAAGCGCTACGCGCTGCCCAACGCCGAGATCATGATCCACCAGCCGCTCGGCGGCATCCAGGGCCAGGCGGAGGACATGCGCATCCACGCGGAGCACATCATCCGCACCCGGGAGAAGCTGAACCGCATCCTCGCGGAGGCGAGCGGCCAGAGCCTGGAGCGGATCGCGCAGGACACCGACCGGGACAATTTCCTCAGCGCGGAGGAAGCGGTGGCCTACGGGCTCATCGACAAGGTCATCCGGACCCGTTAAATGATCATTTAAGAGGGAAGTATGGGAAAAAATAACGATTTTGAACAGGAAGTCTTCTGTTCATTCTGCGGCAAGAGCCAGGATCAGGTCAGACGCCTGGTGGCCGGACACAACGTTTACATCTGCGACGAATGCATCGAGCTCTGCGCGGAGATCGTGCGCGAGGAGCTGGCGCAGCAGGACGCCGCGTCGGACGCCGAGCCGAAGGAGCTGCCCAAGCCCCGGGAGATCTTCGAACGCCTGGCGGACTACGTCATCGGCCAGGAGCAGGCAAAGAAGGTGCTGGCGGTCGCGGTCTACAACCACTATAAGCGCATCCAGAGCCTGAAGGATCCCCTGAAGAAGAAAGAAGAGGATGAAGTCGAGCTCCAGAAGAGCAACATCCTCATGATCGGCCCCACGGGCAGCGGCAAGACGCTGCTCGCCCAGACGCTGGCCAACATCCTGGACGTGCCCTTCGCCATCGCGGACGCCACGGCGCTCACGGAGGCCGGCTACGTCGGCGAGGACGTGGAGAACATCCTCCTGAAGCTGATCCAGGCGGCGGACTACGACATCGAAAAGGCCCAGCGCGGCATCATCTACGTGGACGAGATCGACAAGATCTCGCGCAAGTCGGACAACCCCTCCATCACCCGCGACGTCAGCGGCGAGGGCGTGCAGCAGGCGCTGCTGAAGATCCTGGAAGGCACCGTGGCCAGCGTTCCGCCCCAGGGCGGCCGCAAGCACCCGCATCAGGACTTCCTGCAGTTCGACACCACCAACGTGCTCTTCATCTGCGGCGGCGCCTTCGACGGCCTGGAGAAGATCATCCAGCGCCGCCTGGGCGAGAAGACCATCGGCTTCAACGCGGCCCTGAGCAGCTCCGTGGACGCGACGGCCGCCATCCTGAACCAGCTGCAGTCGGAGGACCTGCTGAAGTTCGGCCTCATTCCGGAGTTCGTGGGCAGACTGCCCGTGGCGGTCACCCTGGAGGAGCTCAGCAAAGAAGCGCTGGTCCGCATCATCACGGAGCCCAAGAACGCCATCCTGAAGCAGTACAAGAAGCTCTTCGAGATCGACGGCGTGGAGCTGGAGATGGACGAAGACGCCATCCTGCGCGTGGCCGAAAAGGCCATCGAGCGCAAGACCGGCGCCCGCGGCCTGCGCAGCATCTTTGAGCAGACCATGACGGACATCATGTACGAGATCCCCTCCCGGGACGACATCAGCAAATGCATCATCACCCGGGCCACCATAGACGGAAAGGCCGCGCCGACGCTGGTCCTGAAGGAACGGGCCAGAGAGAGCGCGTAATACGGACAGAACGATAAACGGAGCAGGCACAGAGCCCTGCTCCTTTCCCCCTTTTTCGGAAAGGAGGAGGTCATGGAAAAAGAAAAAAGAGAAGACGAAAATATGCAGGACGAGCTTGCAGAAGAACTGACGGACAGCCTGCCCCTGCTGGAAGAGGAAGGGGTCACCCAGCGCGTGATGCCCATGATCCCCCTGCGCGGGCTGACCGTATTCCCCTGCATGGTGCTGCATTTCGACATCGGCAGGGAACGCTCCGTCTGCGCGCTGGAAAAGGCCATGATGCAGAATCAGACGGTCTTTCTCGCGGCGCAGAAGGACCCGGAGACGGACCTGCCCACCCGCGACGATTTCTACTACGTCGGGACCATCGCGAAGATCAAGCAGATGCTCCGGCTCCCCGGAGACACCATCCGCGTGCTGGTGGAAGGCGTGGAGCGCGGCGAGATCCTGGAGGTCATCCACGAGGTGCCCTATTTCAAGTGCCGCGTCATGGAGATCCCGGAGCCCGAGATCGAAGATCTGGACTCCGAGATGGTCGCGCGGATGCGGAACTGCCTATCCACCTTCGAAGCCTATCTGAGCGCCAATCCCAAGCTGAACGACGATATCTACGGTTCCGTGGCCACGGTGGACCAGCCGGGCCGCCTGGCGGACATCATCACCTCCCATCTGGAGATGAAGATCGAAGACAAGCAGGCGGTGCTGGAGGCCTTTGACGTGGGCGAGCGCCTGGAGCTGGTCTCCCAGCTGCTTCTGAAGGAGACGGAGATCCTCAACCTGGAGAACGAGATCGGCAGCAAGGTCCGCAAGCAGATGGACAAGAGCCAGCGCGAGTATTATCTGCGCGAGCAGCTGCGCGCCATCCAGGAGGAGCTGGGCGTCGCGGAGGACATCGACGAGGAGATCCTGCGCTGGCGCAAGCAGGTCAAGAAGCTGCGCCTGCCAGCAAAGACCGCCGCGAAGGTCGAGAAGGAGATCGGGCGCATCAGCAAGATCCAGCCTTCCTCGCCGGAGGGCGGCATCATCCGCACCTACATCGAGACCATGCTGGAGCTGCCCTGGCACAAATACACCAAGGACAACACCGACCTCAAGAAAGCCGCCCGCATCCTGGACGAGGACCACTACGGCCTGGAAAAGGTGAAGGAGCGCGTGCTGGAATACCTGGCCGTGATGCAGCTCTCCAACGGGCTGAAGGGCCCCATCCTCTGTCTGGTGGGCCCGCCGGGCACGGGCAAGACCTCCATCTCCAAGTCCATCGCCAGAGCGCTGGGCCGCAATTTCGTGCGCATGTCGCTCGGCGGCGTCCGCGACGAAGCGGAGATCCGCGGCCACAGACGCACCTACATCGGCGCCATCCCGGGGCGCATCATCTCCTCAATGAAGGAAGCGGAGAGCATGAACCCCGTCTTCCTCTTCGACGAGATCGACAAGATCGGCGCGGACTTCCGCGGCGACCCCGCCTCCGCGCTGCTGGAGGTGCTGGACCCCGAACAGAACAAGGACTTCACGGACCACTACCTCGAGGCTCCCTTCGACCTCTCCAAGGTCATGTTCATCACCACCGCGAACAGCGTGGAGACCATTCCGCAGCCGCTGCTCGACCGCATGGAGCTCATCGAGGTGAGCGGCTATACCGAGGAAGACAAGCTGCTGATCGCGCAGAAATACCTCCTGCCCAAGGAGATCAAGGAGAACGGCATGCAGCCCGGCCAGCTGCATCTGACCGAGGCGGCCATCCGCGCCGTCATCAACGGCTACACCAGAGAATCCGGCGTCCGCAGCCTGGAGCGTCAGATCGCCACGATCTGCCGGAAGGCGGCAAGACGCATCGTGGAAGAGAAAAAGAAGTCTGTCCGCGTCGGGGAGGCGAACCTGGAGCACTATCTGGGCAAGGTCCGCTACCGCGGAGACAAGCTGGAAGGCGAAGACCGGGTGGGCGTCTGCACGGGCCTGGCCTGGACCGCCGTGGGCGGCACCACGCTCTCCGTGGAGGTGATCTCCATGCCCGGAAAGGGCAACGTGGAGCTCACCGGCCAGCTCGGAGACGTCATGCAGGAATCTGCCCGCGCCGGCGTCAGCTACATCCGCGCGCACTGCGCGGAGCTCGGCATCTCCGAGGATTTCCATAAAGACAAAGACCTGCACATCCACGTGCCGGAAGGGGCAACGCCGAAGGACGGCCCCTCCGCGGGCATCACCATGTGCACCGCCGTCGTCTCCGCGCTCTCCGGAAGGCCGGTCCGCAGCGACATCGCCATGACGGGCGAGATCACGCTGCGCGGCAAGGTCCTGCCGGTGGGCGGCATCCGCGAGAAGGTGCTGGCGGCGCACCGCATCGGCATCCGCACCGTCATCCTGCCCGCGGAGAACGAGCGGGACATCGAAGAGATCCCGGCCAACGTCCGCCGCGTCATGGAATTCATCCCCGTGGAAGAGGTGGGGCAGGTGCTGGAAAAGGCCCTGGTCAGATAGATGCTCGTCATACGAAGCGCCGCGCTGGAAGCGGTGGCCGTAAAGCCGGCCCAGTATCCCGGGGAGCCCCTGCCGGAGATCGCCTTTGCCGGGCGCTCCAACGTGGGCAAATCCTCACTCATCAATCTCCTGGTGCGGCGCAGGGATCTGGCCCGCACGAGCAGCAGCCCGGGCAAGACCAGGACCATCAACTTTTACCGCGTCAACGACGCCTTCCGCATCGTGGATCTTCCCGGCTACGGCTACGCGAAGGTCAGCCGCGCGGACAGCGAGAGCTGGGGACCGATGATCGAAGGCTATCTCGCCGGGCGGCCGCAGCTGCGGCGCGTGGTCCTGCTCCTGGATGCCCGTCATGCCCCGAGCGCGCAGGATCTGCAGATGTACGATTGGATCCGGCACTACGGCCTGGGCGGGCTCATCGTCGCGACCAAGGCGGACAAGCTTTCCCGCAGCGAGCTGCAGAAGAACCTCGCCATGCTGCGCAGGAGCCTTGCGGCGGGAGCGGAGGAGAAGATCCTGCCCGTCTCCGCGCTGAAAAAGAGCGGGGCGGACGCGCTGCTGGCAGAGATGGAAGCGATCCTGGAGGCGGGCGCCGCGGCCCCGCCGGAAGCGAAAGACGCGGAGTGAACGGATCCCGCGGCCGCGGGAAAAGGCTCGGACAGAAGCAAGAGACAAAGGAGCAGAGCAATGGCTTATAAAGAAGGCGGCATCCTGTTCAGCCGCGAAGAGCTGCAAGCCCGCTGCAGAGAGCTTGGCGCGCAGATCAGCAAAGACTACGAAGGAAAAGAGATCTTCTGCATCGGCATCCTGAAGGGCGCGGCGCTCTTCATGAGCGATCTCCTGCGGGAGATTCGCGGCGAGGTGGTGCTGGACTTCATGGTGCTCAGCAGTTACGGAAGCGGTACGGACAGCTCCGGACGGGTGGAGATCCGCCACGATCTGGACATGGACGTCCGCGGCAGGAGCGTCCTCGTGGTGGAGGACATCGTGGACACCGGCCGCAGCATGGCATTCCTGAAAAAGTACCTTCTGGAGGAGAAGGGCGCGGCAGAGGTGCGCATCGCCTCGCTGCTGGACAAGCCCTCCCGCCGGAAGGTGGACATACAGGTCGACTACGTCGGCTTTACCGTGGCGGACCAGTTCATCGTGGGCTACGGACTGGATCTGGACCAGAAATACCGCAATCTGCCCGACATTCGTTTTGTAACAGAGGAGGAATAAGCATGGGTTACAAAGTACCGGTAGGTCTCTGCAACAAGCATCTGCATCTCTGCCAGGCGGATCAGGACATCCTGTTCGGCAAGGATTATCAGATGACGCCGATGAAGCCGCTCTCTCAGCCGGGGCAGTTCGCCGCCGAGGAGAAGGTGGAGCTGGTCGGCCCGAAGGGTTCTCTGAAGGGCATCCGCGTGCTCGGCCCCTGCCGTCCCGAGACGCAGGTGGAGCTCGCCATGACGGACGCGAGAGCGCTCGGCATCCAGGCTCCCATCCGCGAGTCCGGCAGCCTGGAAGGCACCCCGGGCCTCAAGATCATCGGCCCCAAGGGCGAGGTGGAGATCGACCACGGCGTCATCATCGCCTGGCGGCACGTGCACCTCACCGACGAGCAGGCGAAGGAGGCCGGCGTGGTGGACCGTCAGATCGTCAGCCTGAAGTTCGAAGGCTTCCGCGGCGGCACGCTGGACAACGTGCTGGTCCGCGCGGGCGTGAAGAACTATCTGGACATCCACATCGACACGGACGAAGGAAACGCGCTCGGCCTTTCCAACAGCGACTTCGGCGAGATCATCATCCACGAAGAAGACAAATAAGATGGCCGAGCTGCGCAGATATCTGGAACATACGCTGCTGAAGCCGGACGCGAGCCAGGCGGAGATCCGCATGCTCTGTGAAGAGGCGCGGCGGGCCCGGCTCTTCGGCGTCTGCGTGAACTCTTCGCAGGTGCCGCTGGCTTCGGCCTGCCTTTCCGGCAGCGGCATCACGCTGGTGAGCGTGGTCGGATTTCCGCTCGGCGCCGCCTCCACGGCAGCCAAGGCCTTTGAAGCGGCAGAAGCGGCCCGGGCCGGCGCGCAGGAGATCGACATGGTCATCCACGTGGGCGCGCTCAAGGAGGGCCGCGCGGACTACGTCCGCAAGGACATCCGCGCCGTGGTGGAAGCGGCCGGCCAGTTCGGCGCCCGGGTGAAGGTGATCCTGGAGATCTGCCTGCTTTCCGAGGCGCAGATCGCGGAGGGCTGCCGACTGGCCGAAGAGGCCGGCGCCGCCTTCGTGAAGACCTCCACCGGCTTTTCCAAGGGCGGCGCCACCGAAGCCGCCGTGCGGCTCATGCGGCAGTGCGTGGGAGACCGGCTGGGGGTGAAGGCCGCCGGCGGCATCCGCACGCGCGCGCAGGCCCTCGCCATGCTGGAGGCCGGCGCGGATCGGCTCGGCTGCAGCGCCTCGCTCGCGATCCTCTCGGAAGAGGAGAAATAGCCCGCAGCGCGCAGAAACGCGGCGCTGCGGAGCAAAGGCATCAAGAAAAAAGAAAAGACCGGAGGAGCGTTCCTCCGGTCTTTCTGTGTTCGCAGGTCGATTAGAGATCCGTGCTGCCTTCCCAGGTGCGGACTTCGCGCTTGGCGGCGTCCTGGTCGAACCAGTGGGTGGTGACGGTCTTGGCTCTGGTGAAGAAGCGGTAGCCGTCCTTGCCCAGCACGTGCAGGTCTCCGAAGAAGGAGTCCTTGTTGCCGGAGAAGGGGAAGTAGGCGGTGGGGACGGGGATGCCGACGTTCACGCCGACCATGCCGCCGTCGGTCTCGGTGACGAAGCGTCTGCCGAAATAGCCGCTTCTGGTGAAGATGCAGGAGCCGTTCGCGAAGGGGTTGGCGTTCATGATGGCGATGCCTTCCTCATAGCTCTTGACGCGCTTGATGCAGGTGACGGGGCCGAAGATCTCTCTGTCGCCGACCATCATGCCGGGCTTTACGTGATCCAGGATGGTGGGGCCTACGAAGAAGCCCTTCTCATAGCCGGGGACGACGATGTTCCGGCCGTCCAGCACCAGTTCGGCGCCTTCGTCGATGCCCTTCTGGATCCACTCGCAGACCTTCTCCTTGTGCTTGGCGGAGACGACCGGGCCGAGCTTGGTCTCTTCCTTGTAGGCGCAGCCGATGGTCAGCTTCTGGGCCTTTTCCTTCAGCAGGGCGACGAACTCGTCCGCGATCTCTTCCTGTACGACGACGACCGGAAGAGCCATGCAGCGCATGCCGGCGCAGCCGTAGGTGGAGTTGATGATGGCGTTGGCGGTGGCTTCGAGATCCGCGTCGGCGAGGACCAGGGCGTGGTTCTTGGCTTCGCACTGCGCCTGGACGCGCTTGCCGTGGGCGGCGGCGACGGAGTAGACGTGCTTGCCGACGCCGGTGGTGCCGACGAAGGTGACGGCCTTGACGCGGGGATCGGTGAGGAAGATCTCGCCTTCCACGCGGTTGCTGGTGACCAGGTTCACGACGCCCTTGGGGAAGCCGCCTTCTTCATAGAAGAGCTCGAGCATCCGCATGGCGGTGAGCGGGGTCTGGCTGCTGGCCTTCAGGACCACGGTGTTGCCGCAGGCGATGGCGAGCGGGACCATCCAGCCCCAGGGGATCATGGCGGGGAAGTTCATGGGAACGATGCCGGCCACGACGCCGAGGGGATAACGATAGGAGGCGGTGTCATACCCCGTGGTGACCTGCATGCAGGCGTCGCCCTGGACCAGGGCGGGCAGCGCGCAGGCTTCCTCGGTGGGCTCGATGGCCTTCTGCACGTCGCCGCGGGCTTCGTTCAGCGTCTTGCCGAGCTCCTTGGCGCAGAGGACGGCCAGCTCTTCCTTGTGGGCGTAGAGGATGCTGCGCCACTTGAAGAGGTACTGAACGCGCTTGGAGACGGAGAGGGCGGACCAGGCGGGGAAGGCGGCCTGCGCCGCCGCGATGGCAGCCTCACACTCGTCCTGGCTGCACTGGGGGACTTCGGCGATGACCTCGCCGGTGCTGGAGTCGGTCACTTCGGTGTAGGTGTCGGTCTTGGACATCAGCCACTCACCGGCGTAATAACCCATGCGCTTTACTTCACTCATTTCAGTTCTCCCTTCTTGTTGTACATGGTGTAACGTTTTGAAAACGATTTCGGATCGGTATCTTGTCTTCATAGTAGCGAATGAAAATAGGAATGTCAAGAACTTTTATTACGATTTTCGTAATACATAAGCACAATTATTTTAATAATTAAAATATAATGGGGAATGCAGCAGAAAAGCGTTGACGATTCCCGGGAGGAAGAGTAGCATATATTTTAATAATTGAAATTCAATAACGAAAGGCGAAATCCACGTATGGCGGATCAGAATACGGAAAACAAACACCAGAGCCTCTCCTCGCTGCGCCTCCTCACGATCATGGAGCACCTCGCGGCGAAACGCGCGCCGGTGCGTCTGATCGACCTCTCCAGAGAGCTGGAGATGACGCAGCCCACCGTGCTGCGCTATCTCAGCGCGCTCTGCTCGGAAGGATATGCCTATCAGGATCCCGCCAGCGGATGCTACGCGCTGAGCTGGAAGATCTGCGGCATGGCGGATCAGGTCCGCGGCAGCTCGCTGCAGGCCATCGTCCATCCCTATCTGAGCAGCCTGTCGGAAAAGCTGCACGCAGGCGCGCTTCTGGCCACCGAGCGGGACGGCAGCATCGCCTATCTGGATCTGGTCGCCGGCATGGGCAGCATGGAGACCTTCCTGCGCATCGGGCGGGATGCGCCCATCCATTCCATCTCCTCCGGCAAGATCATGCTCAGCGCGAAGGATGACATGCAGATCCTGAAGATCCTGGAGGAGAAGGGCATGCCCGCCGTGACGCCAAATACCATCACGGAGCCGCTGCGCATGCTGCGCGAGATCAACGCCGTGCGCGAGCAGGGCTTCGCGCGGGACGACGAGGAATGCGAGATGGGCCACGCCTGCCTCTCCGTGCCGCTGCGCGACTACAGCGGCGCCATCGTCGCCGCGGTCAGCGTCTTCGACCGCGCGGAGCGCATGAAGGCGCCCGGCGAAGAGGAGAAGATCCTCGCGGCGCTGCGCGAGGCGGCCGCCGCGATCTCCGCGCGGCTCGGCTGGAGCGGCCGGTAGACCGGAGAAGAAAGAGTAATCAAAAGGAGATTTAGAAACAGATGAAACTTGGCATCGTCGGACTTCCAAACGTCGGAAAAAGCACGCTTTTCAACGCCATCACCAGAGCCGGAGCGGAGGCGGCCAACTACCCCTTCTGCACCATCGAGCCCAACGTGGGCATCGTCACCGTGCCGGACGAGCGCGTCACAAAGCTCCACGAGATCTATCATTCCAAGAAGACCACCTACGCGGTCATCGAGTTCTGCGATATCGCGGGGTTGGTGAAGGGCGCGTCCAAGGGCGAGGGCCTGGGCAACAAG
>JAEELK010000066.1 GCA_016282655.1 Bacillota bacterium
GCCCCTGCAGTCTCCCTTGTCGATGTGGATCTTCTTGCCGGAGATCTGCGGCACGTAGTCCTCCGGCAGCGTGCCGTCCAGATAGGAGAGGAGGGCATCCACCTCGGCGATCGAGGAGAAGCCGACCATGACGGAGGCGGGCCCCTTCAGGGAATAGACGTAGTCCAGGGCTTCGCGGTAGCGGGGCGTCAGATTGCCGCCGCCGAAGGCCTTCATGAGATAGACGCCCTTGCCGGCCGCCGCGGCCGCTTCGATGGCGGCGGCCATCTCTTCCTTCGTGCCGGGGCCTTCGCCCTTTCGGATGCCGATGCCGGCGCAGTTGATGAGCGGAAAGATCACGTCGATCGCGGGATGCGCGGCGGCAAGCTCCGTCACGTCCACGTGATGCGTGGAGATCCCCACGGCACGGATCCGGCCTTTTGCCTTCGCGTCGACCAGGGCCTCCAGAGCGCCTTCGCGTTCCGTAAGATCCGCCGCGCCGCGGAGCTCGTGCAGGAAGAAGATCTCGATCACGTCGCGGTCCAGCTCGCGCCGGCATTCTTCGACTGCGCACGTCATCTCTTCATATCCGGCCGCGTAGCTCTTGGAGGAGAGGACCGTCTCAAAGCGGCCGTCCCGCAGCGCCTCGCGGATGTAGGGATAGGTCTTATAATACTGGGCGGTGTCGATCAGATCGATGCCGCGCTCCAGCGCGTAGCGGATCACCGCGGCGCCTTCCGCGACGGGCAGTTTCTTCTGCCAAGGCCCCATTGGAAGGACGCCGAAGCCGACCGGGCTGACGGAGAGCCCCGTGCGTCCGAGCGCGTTTCTTTTCAGCAGCAAAACACAGTTCCTCCTTTGCTTTCTCTCTGTATTTTAAGGGTTTTTCCTTGTAATTGCCACAATTCTCTGATATTCTTATAATGTTATTTTTTGAAGACCTTCAGGGAGGATATCTCAATGGAAAAGATCGGACTCAACGAGCTTCGCACGCTCTTCCTCGAATTCTATCGCAGCAAGGATCACTACGTGCACGAAAGCTTTTCTCTGATCCCGCACAACGATAAAAGCCTTTTGATCATCAACTCCGGCATGGCGCCGCTGAAGCCCTATTTCGCGGGCATCGAGACCCCGCCGGCCCCGCGCATGACCACCTGCCAGAAGTGCATCCGCACCGGCGACATCGACAACGTCGGCCACACCGCCCGCCACGGCACCTTCTTCGAGATGCTGGGCAGCTTCTCCTTCGGCGATTATTTCAAGGAACAGTCTCTGAAGTGGGGCTGGGAGTTCATCACGGAAGTCCTGAAGATGCCGCCCGAAAAGCTCTGGGCCACCATCTTCGAGGACGACGACGAAGCCTTCGAGATCTGGAACAAGGTCATCGGCATGCCCGCGGATCACATCGTCCGCCTCGGCAGAGACGACAACTTCTGGCAGATCGGCATCGGCCCCTGCGGTCCCTGCTCGGAGATCTACTTCGACCGCGGCCCCGCGTACGGCTGCGGCAAGCCGGACTGCAAGCCCGGCTGCGACTGCGACCGCTACGTGGAATTCTGGAACCACGTCTTTTCGCAGTTCAACGCGGACGAGAACAACAACTACACGCCGCTCGAGCACAAGAACATCGACACCGGTCTCGGCCTGGAGCGCCTTGCCTGCATCATGCAGGACACGGATTCCATCTTCGCCATCGACACCATCCGCCACATCCTGGAAGGCGTCGTCGCGGTCTCCGGCGTCGCCTATGAAGGCGGCAGTTCGCCTTCCGACGTTTCCATCCGCATCATCACGGACCACATCCGCTCCGTCACCTTCATGATCGGCGACGGCATCCTGCCCAGCAACGAGGGCAGGGGATACGTGCTCCGCAGACTGCTGCGCCGCGCCGCGCGCCACGGCAAGCTGCTGGGCATCGAAGGGCCCTTCCTCGCGGACCTCTCCGCGAGGGTGGTCGAGGTCTCCGGAGACGCCTATCCGGAGATCCGCGAGCGGCAGGACTACATCCACCGCATCCTTTCCATCGAAGAAGAGAAGTTCAGCAAGACCATCGACCAGGGCATGGCCGTTCTGCTGGCTGACGTGGAAGAGCTGAAGGCCTCCGGCGCCAAAGTGCTTTCCGGCGACAAGGTCTTCCGCCTCTACGACACCTTCGGCTTCCCCATCGAGCTGACGCAGGAGATCCTCTCCGAGCAGGGCTTTGGGGTGGACGAGGCCGGCTTCCAGGCGAACATGGAAAAGCAGAAAGAGACCGCGCGCTCTGCCCGCAGATCCGACATGGACGAAGGCTGGGCGGACGAGGCCGCGCTCTACGCGGACCTTCCCGCCACCGAGTTCCTCGGCTATGAGCAGCTGGAGGCGGAGGCGACCGTGCTGGCCATCTTCAGCGGCGGCGGCGCCGTGGATTCCCTGGAAGAAGGGGAGAGCGGCCGCGTGATCTTCGACCGCAGCCCGCTCTACGCGGAGATGGGCGGTCAGGCCACGGACACCGGCGCCGTGGAGAGCGACGCCTTCCGCGGCAGCGTGGAAGCGGTATCCAAGGTCAAGGAGATCTTCGTGCACCGCGTCACCGCGCTTGCGGGCAGCCTGCAGAAGGGCGACAAGGTCAGTCTCCGCGTCGATCTGCTGCGCCGGAACGAGACCGCCAGAAACCACACGGCCACCCACATCCTGCACGCCGCGCTGCGTCAGGTCCTCGGCACGCACGTGGAGCAGGCCGGCTCCAGCGTCACCGGCGAGACCCTGCGCTTCGACTTTACGCATTTCGAAGCCATTTCCGCCGAAGATCTGGCGAAGATCGAGGCGCTCGTCAACGAAAAGATCAGCAGCTTCCTTCCGGTCCACACGGACGTGATGAGCATCGAGGAAGCGCACAAGACCGGCGCCATGTCGCTCTTCGGCGAAAAGTACGGCGCCACGGTCCGCGTGGTCTCCGTGGGCGATTTCAGCCGCGAGTTCTGCGGCGGCACGCATCTGAGCAACGCCGGCCAGATCGGCGCCTTCAAGATCCTTTCCGAAAGCAGCGTCGCCGCGGGCGTACGCCGCATCGAGGCCGTCACCGGACTCGGCGTCTACCGCAAACTGCAGGCGGACGAAGCGCTCCTGAAGGAGACCGCGGACGCGCTGAAGTGCCACGTGGATGCCCTCGGCAGCCGCGCGAAGGCGCTCAGCGAAGAGATGAGGGCGGCCAAAAAAGAAGTGGAAGAGCTGAAGAAGCAGAACATGGCTTCCCTGAGCGACGACCTCGGCGCGGACACCATAGAGATCAAGGGCGTCAAACTGCTCCGCAAGCGCTTCGACAGCGCGGAGTACGAGCTTGCCGACCTGCGCTCCCTCTGCGACGAGATCCGCGCAAAACAGAAGGCCACGGTCATCGTCTTCGCCCTGGAGAGCGCGGACAAAGTCAGCTTCCTCGTCTCCCTCACGGACGACCTGCAGGAAAAGGGCTACCATGCCGGCAAGATGATCAAGGAGATCGCCGCGGCAGCCGGCGGCGGCGGCGGCGGAAAGGCCGACATGGCCCAAGCCGGCGCCAAGGATCCCTCCAAGATCGAGGACGCGTTCAAGGTCGCGGAAACGCTGCTCTAGGCCTCAATTATTAAAATACTGTTAAGAATGGGAGAAAACGCTTGTTCTGTTTTCTCCCATTTTGTATAATGAGAAAAAATGTGGAAAAGGAGGAAGGCAGTATGACTGAAGATCGCAGGACCATTCTGTATCAGAACCCGGAAAAAGAAGAGCAGGGGACCAAAGAGATCCTCCGTTCGGTCTACGACGCTCTGGAAGAAAAGGGCTACAACGCGCTGGACCAGATCGTCGGCTACATCCTTTCCGGAGACCCTTCCTACATCACCTCCCACAACAACGCCAGAAGCAAGATCCGCCACATCGAGCGGGACGAACTGGTCGAAGAGCTTCTCCGCCAATTCCTGGAAGTTTAAGACATCGATCGTTGAAAGGCAGCAGAAGTTCTTCTGTTGCCTTTTTTTCGTATAGAAAGGACATCATTTTTGCGCATTCTTGGACTGGACCTCGGAGACAAGACCATCGGCATCGCGCTCTCGGACGAGCTCTTTCTCGCCGCGAACGGCAGAGAGATCTATGCCCGCACGGACAGCTGGCGCAAGGATTGTGACTATATCCTGGACCTTGTCCGCGCGGAAGAGATCTCCGAGATCGTGCTGGGCCTGCCGCTGAACCTGGACGGTTCGGACAGCGTGCAGACGGAGAAGGTGCGCGATTTCAAGACCAAGCTGGAGAACAAGCTGCGCAGCAACCGCCTGCAGAAGGTCCCGGTCGTCTTTCAGGATGAGCGCTTCACCACCAAGATAGCGGAAGCCGTCATGCTGGAGGCGGACCTGAGCCGCGCCAGGCGCAAGGAACTGATCGACAAGCAGGCAGCCGTCATCATCCTTCAGAGCTATCTGGACGGCAAGCGGCGTCAGGAAGGATCGTGATCGCATGGCGAAGCGGATCGTCTGGACCAGGCAGAACGCCGCGGTCCTGGAGCAGCTGGAACGGGACGGGCGCTTCATCGCGCGCGAAGAATTCATGCGCAGCGCCATGGAGGACACCTCCGAGATCATGTTCCAGCTCTATCACTGGCTTGCCACGCACATGCCCACGCAGGCCGCAAGACCCGCGGACGCCTCTTATCCCATCTGGGTGGCGCTGAGCCGCGAGACCTGCATGCCGCCGGAGACCGGCATCGTCATGCTGGAGCTGGAAGTGGACGAAGAAGTCCTGGCGCTCGCGGACATCACCAAGTGGACGCGCATGATGAACTATTCCTACATCCCGCTGAACAGCGCGGACAACGACGAGCACAACAGCCTGCTCGAACGCTACGGCATCGACGATGCAAAGGCGCTGATGACGCCGTTCTATCCGCAGATCCGCGCGAAGATCCTGAAGAGCTGGGAACGGCTCTTCGACGACAGCGTGGTGCTCGGCGGCGCCGGCTCTTACGGCCTCCTCTGGGAAGTCCGCAGAGAATGGATCCGGAGGATCAGCGAATGAGCAGAAGCGTCCGTCTGTATTCCCCGCAGGCCGAAGCCGTCTGGCAGGCCATGGAAATACAAGGCTCCGCATATTCCAAACGCGCCTTTGTGGAGCGGAAATACGGGGAAAGCGCGAAGATCTTCCTGACCGCCTATGACTTTTTCGTGCGGGAGTTCCGAAAGCGCGTATCTCCGCCGGAAGGCGCCGAGTATCCGTATTGGGCGTATCTCTCGGAAAGAGACCTGGACGCCGCCGCGGGAGGCAGGGTGCTGCGGCTCTCCGTTCCGCCGGAGGAATGTGTCTTCTTCGACATGTTCGACTGGCAGAGGATCCTGCAGATGAACTATTTGGGCTGCTCCGCAGAGGAAAACGCAGCGTTTGCAATGGATCTGGAGCACAGGGGAGTCCGGGACGCCTCCGACGTGATGCTCACGGGCTTTTATCCGGACCTGAGGCAGAAGGTCCTGAAGAGCTGGGAACGCCTGTTCCGCTTTGATGAGGCGATCAAACGTTCGATCGAAAACGATACGATCCGCGAGCCGCATTTCGGACTGCCGGCAGACGGATCACCGAGGACTGTAGAAGCTGCGCTTTGGCGCTTACAAATGGATTGGAGGGATTGACATGAAAAAATCAAAATTGGGGTTCTTGATCGCGTTCGCGGCCGGAACGGCTGTGGCCCTCAAGATACGAGTCAACAGATCAAAGGGGAAGATCACGAAAGAGCTTCCGGATACAACGAAAAAATAGTTTCTGTGATCGATCTCAAAGAAAAGACCGGCCCGGGCGCTAAGCCCAGATGGCCGGTCTTTCTATGCAAAGGGGATTGCATGACGGATATTAAACTATTCCTAAAATAATGATTTTCGGAATAGAGATAGGAAAATGATCCGAAACGAGGCCTAAAACCATGGAACGCTTGTAAATACAGCGCTTCGGCAAGGTTCCGGAGAAGCCGACATCTTTCTGCACAGGAAGAATGAAAAATTCTTCTGAGCGATCCGTCGTTTTTCCGAACAGGCCCCCTGCCTGTCAGATCGCCTCAAAATGCGAGGCTCAAATTTCCCTTCTAAGCGATTTTATTTTCCGGGTCGACTTACGATACCTTTTGATACAGAGGCGATTTTAAGGCTTTGTGCGCGGTTGCACAGATCCGTCCGCAACATGACCCGGAACTGTGATCTATCCTTCCAGCGGGATCAGCAGGATCTGACCGGGATAAATCTGGCCGGCGGTGATCTGGTTGATCCGGCAGATGCGGTCCACAAAGCGGTTCATGTCCGTATGGTCGTCCGCGTAGATCCGCGCGATGTTCCAGATGGTATCTCCGGCGACGATCTCGACCGTGGCATAGCTGGTCTCGGCCTTGGCGAACGGGCTGAAGCCGAATACCATGGAGCTGCTGCCCAGGAGCAAGGCCGCGCAGATCAGCACGAAGCAGACAAAGCGTTTTCTGGAGCTGATGCGGTATTTCTTTCCCTTTTGCTTCTTCATTCTCTCTTCTCCCCTTTTCTTTCCCCTTTTGGAACATTTGTTCGTTTTCTAAACAGTATCAGAACAAAAGTTCTTTGTCAAGAAAAATCACAAACATTTGTTCGAAATATTTTGTGAACAAAAAAGGAGCCCTCCGGCTCCTTTCAAGTTTAGATCCGCATCGCTCCGGAAGCGCAGCGCTCAGCGCGGCCGCGCGCCGGATGCTCCCCTTCCCTCTCAGATCCCC
>JAEELK010000067.1 GCA_016282655.1 Bacillota bacterium
GCGCGCCGTTCAAAAAAACGACTCCCCCCTGCTTGATCTTCGCAAGCAGGCGGGAGGAAAAGCCCAGGCGTTTTTTCAGGACGGTGCGGAGGGTCCATTCGCAGTCGCCCTCCTGCAGGGTATAAGAGTAACGCGCTTCTTCCATGGGACTAGAGGAGCTTTCTCTTTACGGTGTTCCAGAAATCGTAGCCGTCCAGCCGTACGAGGCGCACGATCTGCGGCGCGAATTCCATGCGGATCTGGCGGATGTCTTCGTGGATGCGCTCCAGGCCGTCCATGGCCAGGACGAGCTTGCTGCCCTCCTCCGGGCGCACCACGACGGAGAGGCCCGCCGGCAGAAGGACGCTCGAGGTGAAGGAGCGGAAGGCGGCGGTGCTCATGGGCGCCATGGGCGTGAGCTGCATCAGCTCCAGGCGCGGGTCGCAGATGGAGCCGCCGAGCGCGTAGTTGTAGGCCGTGCTGCCGGCCGGCGAGGCGGCCAGGATGCCGTCGCCGCTGAAGCGCTCGATGAAGCTGTCTCCGATGAAGAGGTCCAGGTGGACGATGCGGGATTCCCGGCTCTTGATTAGCACCTCGTTGAGGCCCGTGTGCGTGAACTCGCCCGCGGCGCAGTCGACCTGCGCCTTGACGGTGCGCATGGGCTGGATGCTGTATTTGCCCAGCTTGATGCGCTCCAGGAACTCGTCCAGCTGGTCCGGGCTGAGGTCCTGGAAGAAGCCGAGATGGCCGGTGTTGATGCCGACGATGGGCGTCTCCGGGAAGGACATATAGTGCAGCGAAGAGAGCAGCGTGCCGTCGCCGCCGATCACCATGATGAGGACGACGTCCGGCGTGAGCTCGTGCACCGGGCAGAAACCGTGCGCGACCAGCTTTTCCTCCAGGACGTGACGGATCTCCAGCGACCAGGGCACCTCGTTGCTGTAGACCATCACCTTGCCGGTCAGGATGGGGTCCGTTCTGTAGTATTTCTCAGCGATCATGGCGCACCTCCGGGGCAGGGCCCCGCTTCTTTAGAGCAGCGCTTCAAATTCGTCCAGCAGGGCCGCGAAGGTCTCTGTGGCCCGCTCGACGGGCTCCGGCGTGCTCATGTCCACGCCGGCCAGCTTCAGCAGCTCGATGGGATCGTCGCTGCTGCCGGACTTCAGGAACTCGATGTAGGCCTCCACGGCGGGCGCGCCTTCGCGCAGGATGCGCTCGGAGATGGCCTGCGCCGCGGAATAGCCCGTCGCGTACTTGTAAACGTAGAAGGATCTGTAGAAATGCGGGATGCGCGCCCACTCCATGCGGATCTCCTCGTCCACCACGGTGTCCGGCCCGAAGTAGAGCTCGTTCAGGCCGCCGTAGATCTGGCAGAGACGGTCCGCCGTGAGGACCTCGCCCTGCTCCACGGCCTCGTGGCAGAGCTTCTCGAACTCCGCGAACATGGTCTGGCGGAAGAGCGTGCCGCGGAAGGCGTCCAGATAGTGGTTCAGGAGATAGCGCCGCTTCGCGGGATCCTGCTCCTTCTTCAGCAGATGTTTCATGAGCAGGGTCTCGTTGACCGTGGAGACCGTCTCCGCGGTGAAGATGCTGTGGTCGCCGTACACGTAGGGCTGCGCGTGCCGCGTGTAGTAGGAGTGCATGGAATGCCCCATCTCGTGCGCGATGGTGAAGGCGTCCTTCAGCGTTTCGTCATAGTTCAGCAGGATGTAGGGCATGCTGTCGTAGCAGCCGAAGGAATAGGCGCCGCTGGTCTTGCCGGGCGTCTCGTAAACGTCGATCCAGCGCGAGGCGATGCCTTCTTCCACGTGGGAAAGGTAGTCCGGGCCGAGCGGCGCGAGGCCCTCCTTCACGATGGCGAGCGCCGCCTCGTAAGGCAGCTTCTCCTTGGGGCTGTCCGTGAGGCGCGTGTACATGTCGTACATGTGGATCTCGGAGAGGCCGAGGGCTTTTTTGCGCAGGGCCACGTAGCGGTGGAACTGCGGCAGCGCCTTGTGGACGCAGGCGATCAGGTTCTCGTAGATCTCCGTGCTCACGTCGTCTCCGCTGAGCGCGGCCTCCAGCGCGGAGCCGTACTTGCGGATGCGGGCGGAGATGACGTCCGTCTTGCAGTTGTAGCTGTAGCCGGTCGCCAGCGTGTTCTTGTGCGCGGTATAGACCGCGTAGAGCTTTTCGAAGGTCTCTTTGCGCAGCCGCCGGTCCGTGGATTCCATGAGGCTGGTATAGCGGCCGTGGGTGATCTCCACCTCCTTGCCGTCCTCATCGATGACGCTGCCGAAGCGCAGGTCGGCGTCGTTCAGCATGCCGAAGACCTCGCCGGGAACGTCCAGCACTTCGCTGAGCTGCGCCAGGAGGCTCTCCTCCTGCACGCTGAGCACGTGCGGCTTGCGGCGGAAGAGCGCTTTGAACATGTGCTCGTATATGGCAAGATCCGGCTCCTCGCGGACGGCGCTCACGACGGTCTCCGCCGGCAGCTCCAGCAGCTCCGGGACGAAGAAGGCGCACATGGCGGAGACCTTGGCGATCAGCGTGCCGGCCTTGTCGCACATGGCCTGATAGCGGGAGTCGCGGTTGTCCTGGTCTCTGCGCATGCGGGCGTAGGTGTAGATATGCTCCACCAGGAGCCACATGGCGTCGCGATCCTTCAGGGCGCTGGCCAGGACCAGCGGGTCCTTGCCCAGCCTGCCGCTGTAGACGGTGAAGGCCTGCGCGAGCTCTTCGGCCCTGCGGCAGTCCTCCTCCCATTGGGCCTCGTCCGGATACATGGCATCCAGATCCCATTTGTACTGCTCGGGGATATCTTCGCGGCGCTTTGCGCCCTGGGTCTCTGCGTTCATTATATGTTTCTTCCTCCTGTCCGTACGATGGACAAAGTTATTCTACCAAATATTGTCCTTCTTTGCTATAATAAAAATAGTTTTGTGGTATATATAGTGTATCAAGCTGTATCAAGGAGAACCATCCACATGGACAAGCGCCCCATCGGCTTCTTCGACTCCGGCCTCGGCGGCCTGACCTGCGTCTCGCCTCTTCTGAAGCTCCTGCCGAACGAACGCGTCATCTATTTCGGCGACACCGCCCGCACGCCTTACGGCTCCAAGAGCCCGGAGACCATCCGCGCCTTCGCCGCGGAGATCTCCGACTTCCTGCTCTCCCAGGACGTGAAGATGCTGGTCATCGCCTGCAATACCGTCAGCGCCGTCTGTCTGGAGGACCTCAGGGCGCGCTATCCGCAGATCCCGGTCCTCGGCATCATCGGCCCCGCCGCGGAGAAGGTGGCGCGCATGCCCGGCCGCAGCGGCATCATCGGCACCAAGGTCACCATCCTCAGCCGCGCCTACGAAAAGGCCATCGCGGCCTGCGAGCCGAAGAAGGAGATCGTCTCCACGGCCTGCCCGGCGCTGGTCCCCCTCATCGAGGAGGGCATCATCGAAAACGAGATCATGGATCTGACCCTGCGCTACTACCTGGATCATTTCCTGCAGTACCACCGCCCCTCCAGCCTGGTGCTCGGCTGCACACACTACCCCCTCATCCGGGCCAACCTGCAGCGCCTCTATCCGGACCTGGAGATCGTCGACCCCGCGGAGATCCTCGCGGCCCGCATCGCCGCGCTGCTCGAAGAGCGCGGCCTCCTCGCGGATCAGCCCGCCGGCGAGAACACCTTCTACGCCAGCGACCTCTCGGAGAACTTCGTGAACATGATCCGCCGCATCTCGGAGATGTCCCAGTTTCAGTTGGGATTTAAAAGCTTCGATAAGGAAAAATAAAACAAGGAGCCCAAAGACATGTCAGAATCGCGCAAACCGTTCATTCCGCTGCTTTTCGGCGGCGACATCAACGTTTACAGCATGGCCCGCGCATTTCACGAGGCATACGGCTTAAGATCCTGCGCCATCGGCAAATTCAACTCCGGTCCGGCCTACAACAGCAGGATCATCGACTACACCGCGAACCCGAAGGCGGACGTGCAGGAGGTCTTCCTGCCGCTGGTCAACGACTTCGCCGAGGCCCACAAAGACGAGCTCGTGCTCCTGCTCGGCTGCGGCGACAACTATCTGCAGCTCATCAGCAGCAACAAGCCGAACTACCGCGAAAACGTGGTGGCCCCCTACATCGACATCGATCTCATGAACCGCTGCATCAACAAAGAGATCTTCTACAGCATGTGCGACGAGGTCGGGCTCGAATACCCGGCCACCTTCATCTACCGCAAGGAGCTGGGGCATGAGTTCACGCTCCCCTTCGATCCGCCCTACATCATCAAGCCGGCGGACAACGTGGACTACTGGCAGCACCCCTTCCCCACGCAGAAAAAAGTCGCCACCGCCAAAGACCGCGCCGAGCTGCTGACGATCCTGGACAACATCTATGAGGCCGGCTATTCCGGCAGCATGATCCTCCAGGACTTCATCCCCGGGGACGACAGCTACATGCGCGTCCTCACCAGCTATTCCGGCAAGGACGGCGAGGTGAAGCTCATGTGCCTGGGCCACGTCCTCTTAGAGGAGCATACCCCGCACGGCATCGGCAACCACGCCGTCATCGTCACCGAGAGCCAGCCGGAGCTGGAAGAAAAAGTCCGCAGAGTGCTGGAGCACATACACTACGTGGGCTTCTCCAACTGCGACATCAAATACGACCGCAGGGACGGAAAGTTCAAGATCTTCGAGATCAACGTGCGCCAGGGCCGCTCCAACTACTACGTCACCGGCAGCGGGCACAACATCACGAAATGGCTCGTGGAGGACTGGCTCTACGATCAGCCCGTGGAGAAGATCAACGTGAGCAACGCCTCGCTCTGGACCGTGGTGCCGCAGGGCGTCATCTTCAAATACATCGTGCCGCGCTACCATCCCCAGCTGAAGCAGCTCATCCGCGAGGGCAAGTGCTGCAATCCCCTGCTCTACGCGCCGGACAACGGCATGGGCCGCATGCTGCGCACCTACAAGAACATCTACGGCCACTACAAGAAATTCAAGACCTATTACGGCGTCCCCGTGGACGAGGAGGAGAAATAAATGCGCTTAGAATTCTACGCCAACGCCCTGCAGGAGGCCGGGCTGCTCAAGGAGGCGAACATCCTGGAGGGAGACGCCTCCCGGCAGGTCGCCAGCCTCTCCTTCAATTCCAACGACGAGCAGAAGGACGGCCTCTTCGTCTGCAAGGGCGCGCATTTCAAACCCGAATACCTGGAAAGCGCCCTGCACGGCGGCGCGTTCTGCTATCTGAGCGAAACGCCCTATGAGACCGCGGAGCCCTGCTCGCGCCTCATCGTCACGGAGCTCCGCCCGGCGCTCAGCCTCGTCACCCTGCTCTTCTTCGGCCCGCTCTCGAGCCGCCTGCACCTGACCGGCTTCGTGGGCACCAAGGGAAAGACCAGCAGCTGCTACTTCCTGCGCTCCATCCTGGACGACTATCTGCAGGAGAACGGACAGCCCAAGAGCGCCTTCACCTCCTCCATCTGGACCTACGACGGCAAGGTGGACGCGGAAGCTTCCCTCACCACGCCGGACATCATCCCCCTCTACCGCAACTTCAAGCACGCCGTGGAGAGCAAGGTCGAATACTTCTCGATGGAGGTCTCCAGCCAGGCCCTGAAATACGGCCGCGTGGACGGCGTGCAGTTCGAGGTCTCCTGCTTCCTGAACGTCAGCGAGGACCACATCAGCCCCATCGAGCACCCCGACTTCGAGGACTACATCCAGTCCAAGATGCTCGTCTTCAAGCAGAGCAGACAGGCCTGCGTCTGCCTCAGCAGCGATCATCTGGACCGCATCCTCGCAAAGGCGCGCGAGGACTGCCCCGCCGTCTACACCTTCGGCCTCAGCCCCGAGGCGGACGTCTACGGCTACGAGATCCGCAAGGAAGGCATGGAGACCTGCTTCCGCGTCCGCACCAAAGACTTCGACGAAGCCTTCCGCCTCTGTCTCCCCGGCATCTTCAACGTGGAGAACGCGCTGGCCGCCATCTCCGCCGCCTGGCTCATGAAGATCCCGGTCCGCAGCATGCAGCGCGGCCTCTACGCCGCGCGGGTCCCCGGCCGCATGGAGTTCTTTACAGACGAAAACACCGGCGCGATCGTGCTGGTGGACTACGTGCATACGCGCATCGCCTACGAGCGCCTGCTCAGCTCCCTGCGCGAGGAGTTCCCGGACAAGAAGCTGGAGGTCCTCATGGGCTGCAACGACAAGGCCCTGAACCGCAGACGGGACCACGCGGAGGTCATCAGCAAGTACTGCACCAAGTGCTACGTCACGGACGAAGACCCCGGCTACGAAGACCGCCTGCACATCTGTCAGGACATCGCCTCGCATCTGGAGCGCTGCGGCTGCCCCTACGAGGTCATCCCGGACCGCTCCGAGGCCATCCGCACTGCCATGGCGCAGGCGGACGCGGACACCATCCTCATCTGCGGCGGCAAGGGCAGAGAGGCCTGGCAGAAGATCAACGGCAAGTTCGTCCCCCATCCCTCCGACGTGGAGCTGGTGGAGAAATACGCGAAAAAGAGGAACGAAGATGTGGAATAGCGAAGACAAGATCCTCGGCGTGATCGGCGGCATGGGTCCCGCCGCGACGCAGCTCTTCTACCGCATGGTGGTGGAGAAGACGGACGCCGTCCGCGACCAGGAGCACGTGGACATGATCCTCCTGAACCACGCCTCCATGCCGGACCGCACGGAGAGCATCCTGCAGGGCCGCGAGGACGAGGTCTTCCGGCTGCTGCTCGCGGACGCCCTGAAGCTCCAGGAGCTCGGCGCCTGCGCCATCGCCATCCCCTGCAACACCTCGCACTACTTCGCGGACCGGCTGCAGGCTGAGCTCGCGATCCCCCTCATCAACATGATCCGCGAGACCGCGCGCGCCGTGGCCGGCAGCAAACGCCAGCCGAAGCGCGTGGGCATCCTGGCCACCGACGGCACCGTCAAGGGCGGGCTCTATCACAAAGCCTGCGAGGAAGCCGGGCTGGAGGCGGTGGACCTCTCCCCCGAAAAGCAGAAGATGCTCATGGACATCATCTATCTCGGCATCAAGGCCGAGCAGCCCATCGATTACAACGACTTCATCGCCATCGAGGGCGAGCTGGCCTGCAAGGGCTGCCAGGGCGCCATCCTCGGCTGCACGGAGCTCTCCGTCCTGAAGGAGCGCTACCGCCTGCCGGACTTCTATACGGACGCCATGGCCGTGCTCGCGGAGCGCGCCATCACCGCCTGCGGCCGCAAGGTCAAATAAGGCCTTCGGAACGGCCCCCGCCATCCGACGCAAACGAAAAGAGCGCCTGCTGCTGCAGGCGCTCTTCTATTTTATCTACTTTGTACCGCGCGGGATCAGTCGTCGTCCTCGTCCTCTTCGTCCCTGCGGACTCCCACGACGCC